>CATJWA010000138.1 GCA_949744025.1 uncultured Eubacteriales bacterium | reverse complement strand
TGAACGGCGGCTACCTCGCCGACAAGCACAACCCCCATGAGCTCCTCGCGCAGCAGGCGGTCCGCAGCGTTGAGTATGCGCGCGTCGGTGCCCTCGGTAAATACTATTGTCCTGGGATTGGCGCGCAGCGCCTCGGTAAGCTTATCAAACATCTCTTGTTTCCTCCAAACAATTTATTGTTCGCATCCGGCCGCGCCTGCCTTTCAGGCGGGCCATATACTAATTCATAACAATCTAACTTTAACACTTTCAGGAGAAATGTCAAGTCTTTAACAGCCTTTAGCGCACATTTTTTTGTATGCACAAGTTTATTTTGTCAGGCAGTGTCAGCAAATGACGCCGTGCGGCGAAAAACTGCGGTGCTTTTTTGGAAGTGCGTATTTACAAAATGCGGCAGAGCCGATATAATGTTTCAACAGAAAGTAATCATTCGGGAGGGCACAGCCCCATGCAGGACGCATTTTCCAAAAACATGTCGGAGCTTCGGCGCGCGCGCGGACTGTCACAGAGAAAGGCCGCGGCGGATCTGGGCATCAGTCAGGCGCTGCTGTCGCACTATGAAAACGGAGCGCGCGAGCCGGGACTTCCGTTTCTGTGCCGCGCCTGTAAATACTATGGGGTGTCCGCGGATTATATGCTTGGGCTGAGCGACGCTCCCGCCGGCACGGCGGGCACGGAGGCGCTTTCCGGTATTGCGGCGCAGCTTCGCGCCCTGGCCGAGCGCGCAGAGAATGCCCTGAAGGAGCAAAAGGTATGACAAAGCAGGAAAACATAAGAAATTTTTCGATAATCGCCCACATTGACCACGGCAAGTCCACGCTGTCCGACCGGCTTATCGAGCTGTGCCGCGCGGTGCCTCAGCGGGATATGGAGGACCAGATACTCGACAACATGGAGCTGGAGCGCGAGCGCGGCATAACCATAAAGGCCAGAGCGGTCCACCTCGACTATGAGGCGCTCGACGGCGAGACCTATGAGCTCAACCTCATCGACACGCCGGGCCACGTGGACTTCAACTACGAGGTGTCCCGCTCGCTGGCCGCCTGTGAGGGCGCGGTGCTCGTGGTGGACGCGGCCCAGGGCGTGGAGGCTCAGACGCTGGCAAACACATATCTGGCGCTGGACCACGACCTTGAGATTCTGCCGGTTATAAACAAGATTGACCTGCCCGCGGCGGACCCCGCGAAGGTAAAGGGCGAGATTGAGGATATCATCGGTCTGGACTGCGAGAACGCCCCCGAGATAAGCGCCAAGCAGGGACTGAACGTGCAGGCTGTTTTGGAGGACATAGTCAAGAACGTTCCTCCACCCAAGGGCGACCCTGACGCACCGCTCAAGGCTTTGATATTCGACAGCCAGTACGACCCATACGCGGGCGTGGTGGTATATGTAAGGATAGTTGACGGTACTCTGTCCGTGGGTCAGGAGATAAAAATGATGGCCTCGGGCGCAGGCTATAAGGTGCTCGAGTGCGGGCATCTGAGGCCCATCGGCGTGGAGAACGTGCGCGCGCTGCGCGCCGGCGACGTCGGCTGCTTCACCGCTTCCATAAAGACCGTGACCGACACGCGCGTGGGCGACACTGTGACCGACGCCCAGAATCCCACGGCCGAGCCCCTGCCCGGCTACCGTCCCGTGCGCCCGATGGTCTATTGCGGCATTTACACCGAGGACGGCTCGCGCTTCGGAGATTTGCGCGACGCGCTGGAGAAGCTCAAGCTCAACGACGCCTCGCTGTCCTACGAGCCCGAGAGCTCCGTGGCCCTCGGCTTCGGCTTTCGCTGCGGCTTTTTAGGTATGCTGCACATGGAGATTATTCAGGAGCGCATTGAGCGTGAGTTTAACCTCGACCTTATAACCACGCTACCGTCGGTTATCTATGAGATTACGAAGTCGGACGGCTCGCTTGTGCGGGTGGACAACCCCCACAACTATCCCGACCCGACGCAGATTGCCGAGTCAAAGGAGCCCTTTGTAAAGGCGTCCATAATCGCGCCGCCGGACTACATAGGCAGCATCATGCCCATGTGTCAGGACCGCCGGGGCGAATACAAGGACATGCAGTATTTAGACAAAAACCTCGTGGAGCTGCACTACAATCTGCCTCTCAACGAGATTGTCTACGACTTTTTCGACACGCTCAAGGCCCGCACCAAGGGTTACGCCTCGCTGGACTATGAATTTTTGGAGTACCGGGAAAGCGAGCTTGTGAAGGTGGACCTGCTGCTCAACGGCGAGCAGGTGGACGCGCTGAGCTTTATCGCACACAAGGACAAGGCCTACGGCCGCGCCAGAAGGATATGCGAAAAGCTCAAGGACAACATCCCGCGTCAGCTCTTTGAGGTGCCGATTCAAGCGGCGATAGGCGGCAAGATTATAGCGCGCGAGACCGTCAAGGCCCTGCGCAAGGACGTGCTGGCCAAGTGCTACGGCGGCGACATCACGCGCAAAAAGAAGCTGCTGGAAAAGCAGAAGGAGGGCAAAAAGCGCATGCGCTCCCTCGGAACGGTTCAGATGCCCACCGAGGCTTTTCTGGCCGTGCTGAAATTGGACGAGGACTGAAACAATAAAATGGGAGGCCGCGAATGCGGCCTCCCATTTGAAGGATAGTCTCTAAGCTCCCCGCCTGTCGGCGCAGGGCCGCGGCGGCAGATGCCGTCACTCGAAAATCTCTCTTGCCTCCTCCAGCCATTCCAGGACCTTAAACCTCACGGCGAAGCCCTCCTCGCCCTCGGTTATCAGCTTTACATTGTCCTCGCCCAGAAGGCTCACGGCGCTGCCCTGCTCGCTTACGGTTTCGGCCGTGAGCTGGGGGAAAATCACTCCCCACCAGTTATGCCCCGCGCCGGTGCCTATCACAACGCGCAGGGAATTGTAGTTTCCCGCAGGTAAGGTGCAATCCCCTGCAACGCGCGTACCGTAGGCCGCGCGGCCGAAATTCACCGTTATGGGCCGTCCATCGGACTGGCTGAGCGCTGCGGACTCAATTTCCGTCAGATTTTCATTTATCAGCTGCTGCGCCTGCTCCGGTGTATCGCACTCACCGAGCAGCGGGGTAAGGTAGTCCGTCACCGCGCCGCTCACCCGCATTTTAAGCTCCTGCTCCGCCGGCTCGTCCGACTCGGCTATCACGTGCAGCCGAATAATGCCCTCTGTAAGCCGGCTTTGCCCAGCCTGAGCCGCCGTGCCCCAGCACAGGCTTACACACAGCGACACAAGCAGCGCCGCCTCAAACGCCTTGACCTTCTGTTCTCCCTGCCTGATTTTTTCCACTTTCATAAAAGCACCGCCAATACTATGTAGTTGCTCATAGTATCGGCAGCTTTGAAAAATTTAATACAACCGTCTCAAATTTTCTTTTCGGGCAATTTTGAGATAAGAAAATCCGCCATGGGCCCCGCGTCGCCCAGCGGGAACAGCGGCGTGCCTCCCGTATCAAGCGGTACGTCGCTGACCACGGCCAGGCAATCCCGCGCCGGTGCTTTCAGCGGACTGCCGGAATCCGAACGGTAGACGGCAATGCGGTTTTCGGCCTCGGAATGCCAGCCCTCGGCAATGATTATATCCACGTCCTTTATGCGCGAGACTGTTTCGGCAAAGGACACGGGGCGGTAATCCATAACCGCGCACTTGGTCTGCGAGACAACGGCGACGACCTGCGCGCCCGAGCGCGCAAAGCGCCAGCTGTCCTTGCCCTGCTTATCAATCTCAAACTCGTGCGCGTCGTGCTTTATCGCGCCCACGCGCACGCCCCTGCGCGTCAGCTCAGCGATAAGCTCTACGATATAGGTGGTTTTGCCGGTGTTGGAATAGGCAATAAAGCTGAAAACAGGCGTCATGCTCAGGTCCTCCCCTTACGGCGCAGGCCGTGTTTTATGCAAAAAAGTATACCACCGCGCAGCGCGCGAGTCAAATATTTGCAAGTGCCGTCCGCTTTCGGGCCGGAAAAGGCGATTTATCAAAGGAGAAGAAGCTTTATGGACACAGCCCTGCTGAGAGGCATCTGGGAGCAGGAAGAAAAAACCGCTCATATCCGCGGCTGGGACTTTTCTCATATCCGCGGAAGATACGAGTCGGAGCACGACCTGCCGTGGAATTACGAAAAGCTGGTTAGGGACTATCTGAACAGCGGCATGGATATTCTCGATTATGACACGGGGGGCGGGGAATTTCTGCTGTCCTTAAGACATCCATACGAAAAAACGGCCGCAACGGAGGGATATCCGCCAAACGTCAAATTGTGCTCGGAAAAGCTGAAGCCCCTTGGAATAGATTTCAGGGAGTGCAGCGACCCTTCACATATTCCCTTTGAGGACGGGACATTTGACCTGATTCTCAACAGGCACGGCAGCTTTGACGCGCAGGAGGCCTTTCGCCTGCTGCGTCCGGACGGCATGTTTATCACCGAGCAGGTAGGCGGGAACAATGAAAGGGATTTAGTTGAGCTGGTATTGCCCGGAACCCCCAGGCCCTTTCCGCATTTAACGCTTGAAAAGCAGCGCGGAGTCTTTGAGGACGCCGGATTTAAGCTTGTCCGCGCTGAGGAGGCATACCGTCCCATCCGGTTTTTCGACGTGGGGGCATTTGTCTGGTTTGCTCATATTATCGAATGGGAATTTCCTGATTTTTCTGTGGAAAAATGTTTTGAGCGGCTGCTGAAAATGCAGGAGGTTGTTGACAGGTATGGCAGAATTGAGGGTACCATTCATCGCTTTTTGATTGTTGCACGGAAATAAGCCCTGAGCCCAAACGCGCCGGCGGGAATGCTGAGGCTTTATTTGTCCCGTTCCGCGTGAAATATTTCCGTATATCTCAAAATATAGCTTCCAAAATAGGGAGATTGGATTTATAATAATATGTTATAATGCTCTTATGTTATAATGCTCTTACACAGAAAGAGGAAAAAACATGAAATACGTTCTGATAATAGGCGACGGCATGGCGGACAATCCCGTGCCGGAGCTCGGCGGCGCAACGCCTCTGGAATACGCCAGGATTCCGACGCTGGACTCTCTTGCCGCACGCGGCGTGATGGGCTCGGTATCCAACTGCCCCGAGGGACTTCCCGCCGGCAGCGACACGGCCATAACCTCCATCTTCGGCTGTGACCCGAGGAAATACTACACGGGACGCGCCCCGCTCGAGGCCGCCGCCACGGGAATAAAGCTCAAGGCCGGCGACATCGCCTACCGCTGCAACATGGTCTGCTATGAGGACGCGGACACTCCCTTTGAGGAAAAGCGCATACTCTCCCACTCCGCCGGCTCCATTGAGGGAGACGAGTCCGACGCCATTGTCACGGCGCTTTTCGCCGAGCCGGAGTTTGCCGCCGCCGCGGCTGAGGCGGGCATGAGCGTAAACCCCGGTCATTCCTTCCGTCACATCGCGGTGCAGTCCGGCGCGGACGCTGCTGGTCTGAAGCTCATTCCGCCGCACGACCATCTCGGCGAGAAGATAGGCCCCCTGCTGCCCTCCGGCAGCGCAAACGCTGACGTTTTACGCTCTCTTATGAGGCTGGCACACGAGAAGCTCGACCGCCACCCGCTCAACGAAAGGCGCCGTGCAGCGGGAAAAATGCCCGCCAACGGCATCTGGTTCTGGGCCGAGGGCACTGCCGTGGAGCTGCCGAGCTTCGAGCGCGCTTTCGGCAAACGCGGTGCGGTAATCTCCGCCGTCCCGCTGTGCCACGGCATCGCCGCGCTAACGGGACTTGAGCCCGTGACCGTCGAGGGGGCCACGGGCGAGCTGGAGACCAACCTTGAGGGCAAGGTTGACGCGGCCGTCGCGGCGCTGGAGAAATACGACTTTGCGGCCATTCACGTTGAGGCCCCCGACGAGTGCACGCACAATGGTGACCTCAAGGGAAAAATTCAGGCCATAGAGTGGCTGGACAGCCGCGTAACAAAACCGCTTCTGGAAAAGCTGGACGCGCACGGCTGGGAATACCGCCTGCTGATTCTCTCCGACCACAAAACCCTGACCTCTACCCGCGGCCACGACGCCGAGCCCGTCCCCTTCCTGCTGTACGACAGCACCGTTGACACCCACAGCGGCCTGAGCTGCTGCGAGCGCGACGGGGCAAAGGGCCGGTATTACCCTGACGGCGCGAAAAGCTGCATGGCCCTGCTGTTCGGCCTATGAGCAGAATAACGGCAAAAGCCTACGCCAAGCTTAATCTCAGCCTGGACGTGACCGGCACAAGGCCGGACGGCTACCATGAGATGTGTATGCTCATGCAGAGCGTGGACCTGTGCGACGAGGTGAAAATAAACCTGACGCGCACTGGGGAGATACGCGTCAGGACGAATTTCCGCTTCCTGCCCTCGGACGGCCGTAATATCGCAGTCAAGGCCGCGCGCGCGTTTTTTGACGTGCTGGGCGAAAAGGACCTCGGCGCGGACATAACGCTGAAAAAGCGAATACCCGTATGCGCCGGCCTCGGCGGAGGCTCATCGGACGCCGCGGCGGTTCTGCGCGCGCTAAACAGGATGCTGGGCGCAAAGCTGTCTCCGGAAAGGCTGGAGGAGCTCGGCCGTGGTCTGGGCAGCGATGTGCCCTTCTGCATACGCGGCGGCACGCAGCTTGCCGAAGGGCGCGGCGACGAGCTGCGCATTCTGCCCGCTCTGCCGGACTGCGTTTTTGTCATATGCAAGCCGCCGTTTTCCGTTTCCACGCCCGAGCTGTTCCGGCACGTGGACGAGCGCAGAGGCCACACCCACCCCGACACGGAAGGGATGCTCGAGGCCATAGAGCGCGGTGAGCTGCGCGGCGTGACGCAGAGGCTGTACAACGTGTTTGAGGACGTGCCGGGCCGGCACCGCGGCGCGGCGGCGGAGATAAAAAGCCGTATGCTGGACTTGGGCGCAATGGGTACAGCAATGAGCGGCACGGGACCGTCCGTGTTCGGCGTGTTCGAGAATATGGAGCAGGCCGAGGCCGCAAGAAAGGCACTCTCCCAGCGCTGGCGCGACTGCTTTGCCGCGCGTCCCGCCGCTCCGGAGCTTTGAGGTAATAAATGAGGTACAAAACCGTAATTTTTGATTTTGACGGCACCCTGCTGTACACGGTGCAGGACCTTGCCGACG
>CATJWA010000137.1 GCA_949744025.1 uncultured Eubacteriales bacterium | reverse complement strand
GTGGCAGGTCTTAATCTGCTCTATTATCGCCCTGTTTTTCCCCGCGTCGTTTTTGTACACCACGTCGGGGTTGTCTATCCTCGCCAAGGGCTTGTTGGTGGGTATCTCGATAATATCCAGCCCGTAGATGGAGACAAACTCCTCCTGCTCCGTCACGGCCGTGCCCGTCATGCCCGAGAGCTTGCCGTACATGCGGAAGTAGTTCTGGAAGGTTATGGTCGCCAGAGTCTTGTTCTCGTTGGCCACGGTGACATGCTCCTTGGCCTCGATGGCCTGATGCAGTCCCTCGCTGTAGCGCCGGCCCAGCATGAGCCGGCCGGTAAACTCGTCCACAATTATGACCTCGCCGTCCTTTACGACGTAGTCAATGTCCCGCTTCATGACCCCGTGGGCCTTGAGCGCCTGATTGATGTGGTGGCTGAGCGTGGCGTTTTCAAGGTCGGCAAGGTTTTCAAGGCCGAAGCTCTGCTCCGCCCTTGAGATGCCGCGGGCCGTGAGTGTGGCGGTCCTCGCCTTCTCGTCCACCACGTAGTCTGCGTCGAGGTCCTCGTCCTCCTCCTGCTTTTCGTCCACGCTGGCGTAGACCTTGCGCCGCAGCCGCGCGACAAAGTCCTCCACCTGCCGGTAAAGGTCCGTGCTCTCGTCGCTCTGTCCGGAGATTATCAGGGGGGTGCGCGCCTCGTCTATGAGTATCGAGTCCACCTCGTCCACAATGGCGAAGTGGTGCCCGCGCTGGACCATGTTCTGCTTGTAGATTGCCATGTTGTCGCGCAGGTAGTCAAAGCCCATCTCGTTGTTGGTGCCGTAGGTGATGTCCGCGTTGTAGGCCCTCCGGCGGTCGTCGCTGCTCAGGCCGTGGACAATGAGCCCGACCTCCAGCCCCATGAAGCGGTGCACCTTGCCCATCCACTCGCTGTCGCGCCGTGCCAGATAGTCGTTGACCGTGACGATGTGCACACCCCTGCCCTCAAGCGCGTTGAGGTAGGCCGGCAGCACGGCCACAAGGGTTTTGCCCTCGCCGGTTTTCATCTCGGCAATACGGCCCTGGTGCAGCACCAGCCAGCCGATAAGCTGCACTCGGAAGGGCTTCATGCCCAGCACGCGCCAGGCCGCCTCGCGCGCCGCGGCAAAGGCCTCGGGCAGAATGCCGTCAAGCGTCTCGCCGTTTTCAAGGCGCCGCTTAAACTCCGGCGTCTTGGCCTTGAGCTGCTCGTCGCTCAGCGCGGAATACTCCGCGTCGAGCGCCTCAATCTGGTCTATTATCGGATTTATCTTTTTAAGCTCCCTGTCGGAATAGGTGCCGAATACTTTACTGAAAATTCCCATTTTAGCTTCTTATTACCTTCCACATTTTATCAAAAGCCGCTGCCGCAGTCCGGCAGACTGTGCGTCCCTGAAATTTTATTTTAGCACAATAATGCTCCCTGTGCAAGAACGCCGGTATGCAACATTTGTGAATTTTTTTGAAATTTCCCCGCGCAAAGCTGTTGAAACGCCGCGGGCTTTGTTGTATTATAATTAAAAATGCCGCCGCCGTTTTCCGGCGGCGTATATGTGTGTAAAACGGGGAGTATAACGACATGATAAAGACGGGCTTTGACAACGACAAATATCTCAAATTGCAGTCGGAGAACATCCGCCGGCGGATAAGCCAGTTCGGCGGCAAGCTGTATCTGGAGTTCGGCGGCAAGCTGTTTGACGATTTTCACGCCTCGCGCACCCTGCCGGGCTTTCAGCCGGACAGCAAGATAAACATGCTCATGGAAATGCGCGACGACGCCGAAATTGTGATTGCCATCTCCGCCAACGACATTGAGCGCAGCAAGCTGCGCGGCGACCTGGGCATAACCTATGACGAGGACACCCTGCGCCTTATCGACGCATTCCGCGACCGCGGGCTCTATGTCGGCAGCGTCGTGATAACCCACTACAACGGCCAGCACGCCGCGGAGCTGTTTCGCCAGCGTCTGGAAAGCCTCGGCCTGCGGGTTTACCGCCACTACATAATTCCCGAGTACCCCTCAAATATCCCGCTCATCGTCTCCGACGAGGGCTACGGCCGAAATGACTATATCGAGACCTCGCGCTCCCTGATAGTCGTCACCGCCCCGGGCCCCGGCAGCGGCAAAATGGCCACCTGCCTGAGCCAGCTCTACCATGAGCATGAGCGCGGCGTCTCCGCCGGCTACGCGAAGTTTGAGACCTTCCCTATCTGGAACCTGCCCTTAAAGCACCCCGTCAACCTCGCCTACGAGGCCGCGACCGCGGATTTGGACGACGTGAACATGATTGACCCCTTCCACCTCGAGGCTTACGGCGAGACAACGGTCAACTACAACCGCGACGTTGAGGTTTTCCCCGTGCTCAACGCCATACTCCAACGCATCTGGGGCGAGAGCGCCTACAAAAGCCCCACGGACATGGGAGTAAACATGGTCGGCTGCTGCATTTTTGACGACGAGGCCTGCTGCGAGGCGTCCCGTCAGGAGATAATCCGCCGCTATTACGCCACGGCCTGCGCCGTGCGTCAGGGCCTGTCCGCCCAGTCGGAGCTGACAAAGATTGAGTTTATCATGAACTCGCTGGACATAAGCGCCGCCGACCGCCCCGTCATCGGCGCCGCGCTCGAGCGCGCCGAGTCAACCGGC
>CATJWA010000136.1 GCA_949744025.1 uncultured Eubacteriales bacterium | reverse complement strand
GTAAATGCCATTTTATTTTATCCTCCCAATTATCGTATCAAAAGTTTATTCAGCCGCGGCTTCCTCGGTCTCCTCAGCCTTGGCCTGCTCGGCCTCCTCGACGACTTCCTCGGCGTCGGCGCCCTGGCGGCCCTCCTGCACGGCGTTGGCCATTGCGGAGGAGATAAGGCGGATGGCGCGGATAGCGTCGTCGTTGCCGGGGATGACGTAGTCAACCTCGTCGGGGTCACAGTTGGTGTCAACTATGGCGACAATGGGGATGTGCAGCTTTCTGGCCTCGGAAATGGCGTTGTGCTCCTTGCGCGGGTCCACAACGAAGATGGCGCCGGGGAGCTTCTTCATTTCCTTGACGCCGCCAAGGTATTTCTCAAGCTTCTCCATCTCGTGCAGGAGCTTGATGACCTCCTTTTTCGGGAGCATGTCAAAGGTGCCGTCCTCCTGCATCTTCTTGAGCTGAGCCAGACGGTCAATACGGGTGCGCATAGTTTTGAAGTTTGTGAGCATACCGCCGAGCCAGCGGGCGTTGACGTAGAACATGCCCACACGTCCGGCCTCCTCGCGCACGGCGTCCTGGGCCTGCTTCTTGGTGCCGACGAACAGGACGGACTGGCCGTTTTCAGCAACGCTGCGGACGAAGGAGTAAGCCTCCTCCAGCTTCTTGACGGTCTTCTGCAGGTCGATGATGTAGATACCGTTTCTCTCCATATAGATGTACTCGGCCATCTTCGGGTTCCACCTGCGGGTCTGGTGGCCGAAATGTACGCCGGCCTCCAGAAGCTGCTTCATAGATACTACTGCCATTGATTTTTCCTCCAAAATTCAGTTTTTACCTCCGGGCGCTTCAACCCCTCCGCCAGACCGAAGCCACAGTCGAAAGGTCCGCTCCCGTGCGTAATGCCAAAACATTATAGCAGGTTCATGTCCCGATTTCAATAATTTTTTCCGTTTTTTCCGAAAAAAATTCCCGATATTCACGCAAAAAGCGGTCCGGAGTCAAAAACCGGACCGCTTGCTTTTTTTTCCGCGCTGGTATTCGCCCTGAATGTCTATCAAAATTATATCCGAGCCAATCCGCGAAATGGTACTGAATGGCAGAATATAGTCGTCCTCGCGCCCGAACAGGCCGAAAAAGCGAAACGGTCCAGGTACGATAAGCGCGTTGACCTTCCCGTTGACTACGTCCATGTCCACATCGCTGACAAAGCCCAGACGGTGTCCGTTGCTGACGTTTATAATCTCCTTGTACCGAAGCTCTGCAATGCGCATATCCTCACCCCTGTGTAAAAATATGCGGGAAACGTGGATTATAGACCGGTTTCGGGCTTGTACACTGTTTTGTGCCGTCAAAACGGCGCCAGCGAGTGCTCAACAGCTTTCAGCCTCCGGCGCAGGTACCGTTTCCCATAAAATAATTGGACGGCAGCCTTTGTCTGCCGTCCAATTATTTTAGCTTGCGTATATCTGCTTTTTAATTTGCCCTATCGCGTTCTTCTCAAGGCGCGACACCTGAGCCTGCGAGATTCCGACCTCGGCTGCGACCTCCATCTGGGTACGGCCGTCATAAAAGCGAAGGGCGAGAATGTGCTTTTCCCGCTCGCCGAGCGATGCTATGGCAGATGCAAGGGCTATCTGCTCAAGCCACTGCTCGTCCGTGTTTTTTGTGTCGCCAACCTGGTCCATGACGCAGATGCTCTCGCCGCCGTCGGTGTAGATGGGCTCGTACAGCGACACGGGGTCGCATATCGCGTCCATGGCGAACACCACCTCGCGCCGCGGAATGTCCAGCAGCTTCGCTATCTCGTCCACGTCCGGCTCGCGCCCGTGCTCGGAGGTGAATTTCTCCTTCACCTGCAAAATCTTGTACGCCGTGTCGCGCATACTGCGCGAGACCCGCACCGCGCTGTTGTCGCGCAGATAGCGGCGTATCTCTCCGGCTATCATCGGCACGCCGTAGGTTGAAAACTTCACCTCATGCCTGGGGTCAAAGTTGTCTATGGCCTTGATAAGCCCAATGCAGCCGACCTGAAACAGGTCGTCAACATTTTCTCCCCTGCGCGTGAAGCGCTGTATAACCGACAGCACCAGACGCAGGTTGCCGGCAATGAGCTGCTCGCGCGCGTCCTTGTCGCCGTCCCGCGAGCGGCGCAGGAGCTGCTCGGTCTCCTCATTTTTCAGCACGGGAAGCCGCGCGGTATTCACCCCGCAAATCTCTACCTTGCTCTGCACAGTGAAAACCTCCTTTTTGGAAGATTCCACGGTAGTATTTCCCCAAAAAGGTCCTATAATACATTTTTTGACCTTCCAAAAACAGGCAGTGCTTCTTCTTAAATTTTCTTAAGGCCGGAGCCGGCTGATGTTGACTTTTTTGAATGCGGAGCTATAATCGGGTACGGAAGAAGAATATATATCTCTATATCGAGGGAGGAGATTAATCATGGGTTCTTATTACAAGCACAAAAGAACAGAGAGCATCGAAGTGCCGTATTCCTTCCGCTGCGAGCAGTGCATGAAGGACAGCGGCCCGCTCACGGCAACCATCTCCGCGCAGGCGGAGATGAACAGCAACTTCAAAAACCTCAACGAAAAAAAGCAGGAGAAGCTAAACGAAATGGCTCACGCCAACCTTGTCCGCGAGGTTAAGGAGGCCCGCTCCAACGCCGAGGAGAAGCAAATCTATTCCAAGGCCTTCAAGGACGAGTGCCCGCACTGCCACAAGCCGCAGTCCTGGGCGGTGAGCGCCATGAAAAACGACATGTTCAGCACACCGATAGTCGCTCTCATAGTGGCGGCAATTTTCGCCGCGGGCTGCTACTTCTTCTCCGGCGTGGAGAACAACCTGCAGGTCGCCATCGGCGTGGCGGCGGCCGGCCTGGTCGCGGCGCTGATCAGCCTTGCGGTGAACATGGTGAAGATCAGCAGCAAGAAAAAGCGCACCTCCTCGGCAATACAGCAGAACACGCCTGTCATCCGCTGGGACGCGGTGCGGGATATTTTAAGCGAGGACTGACGATACATAAATTGACGGCGGGGCGTTTCGGTGGTAAAATTTAGTCAACAAAACGAAACAGGAGGAATACATATGAAAAACGAGACCTTAAATGTTCTGCTCACCCGCCGCTCGGTACGCGAGTTCAAGAGCGAGCAGATAAGCGACGACGAGCTTGTGACCGTGCTCGAGGCCGGCACATATGCACCCACGGCCCGCGGGATGCAGACGCCGGTTATAATCGCCGTGCAGAACCCGGACGAGCGCGGGGCCGTGTCCGCGCTCAACGCGAAGATTCAGGGCAACAGCGGCGACCCGTATTACGGAGCGCCGACCATAATTCTCGTGCTGGCCGCGGACGACCGCTTTGCCGAGCTCAACGGCGCGGCCGTGACGACAAACATGCTCAACGCCGCGCACTCCATCGGCCTCGGCTCCTGCTGGATACACCGGCCGGGAGAAATGTTCAGGACCGACGAGGGCAAGGCTATGCTCAAAAAGTGGGGACTTGACGAGACGCTGGTGGGCGTGGCGTCGATTGCGCTCGGGTACGCAGACTGCGAGGCCCCCGCGCCGAAGCCGCGAAAGGCGGACTATTACAGGATAATCAAGTGAGGCGCTTTGAGTACAGGGTGATGCCCCTCCCCCTTTCTGACGCTTTGAGCATGAAACAGTTCAAAAAGGTTTCAGAGGAGCTGGAGGAAACGCTCAACGCGCTCGGCGCGGACGGCTGGGAGCTGGTTCAGCGCACGGATGGGGTTTTGTTCTTCAAGCGGGAGATTGAATGAAATACCGGGGCTTCGGCGGCACGCCGGGGTCCCGGTATTTTTTTGTTGCATATGTTGCTGCTGTTTTTTCGTTCCTGTGGGGCTATGGGCAGAAGGGGGCTTGCGCTTTGGAACGGGAAAAGCCCTTGACAGTTTGGTCTAATGATGTTAAACTAAGCTAAAGTATGGTTTAACGCTATTAGACCAAGGCAAAGGAGAGATATTTATGGCCGACTACAGGCTCGGAGCGATGGAGACGCGCTTTGCGCACCTTATCTGGGAAAACGCGCCGGTTTCCTCGGGGGAGCTGGTGAAGCTGTGCGAAAAGGAGCTGAGCTGGAAAAAATCCACCACCTACACCATGCTGCGCAGGCTCTGCGAGCGCGGCATTTTCAAAAACGAGAACGGCACGGTCTCGGCCCTTATGAGCGAGGGCGACTTCGCCGCACTGCAGAGTGAGAAATTTGTCGAGGAGACCTTCGACGGCTCCCTGCCGCGCTTTCTGACCGCCTTTACCTCTCGCAACAAGCTCAGCGAACAGGAGATTGCCGAGCTCCAACGGCTGATTGACGAGAACAGGGGGTGAGACTTATGCAGAAAATCTTTCTCACTGTTATTGACATGAGCATAGTCTCAAGCCTTGTCATTGCCGGAGTGCTGCTGGTGCGTGCGCTTCTGAAAAGGGCGCCGAGGCGCTTTTCCTACCTGCTGTGGGCGGCGGTGCTTGTGCGGCTGCT
>CATJWA010000135.1 GCA_949744025.1 uncultured Eubacteriales bacterium | reverse complement strand
GTGAACCTTACGGATATTAATGAAATAAAAGCCCTGCTGTCACGGCACGGCTTTCGCTTTTCAAAGTCGCTGGGACAGAATTTTCTGTGCGCTGACTGGGTGCCGCGGCGCATAGCGGACGAGGCGGGGCTGAACGCGGACACCGGAGTTCTGGAAATCGGCCCGGGCATCGGCTGTCTTACCCGTGAGCTGTCCACGCGCGCGGGCAGGGTCGCGGCCGTGGAGCTGGACAAGGCGCTCGCCCCCGTACTGGCGGAAACCCTCGCCGGCTGCGAAAATGTGAGCGTCACCTTCGGCGACGTGCTCAGGCTGGACCTTGAGGCCCTGGCACGGCGGGAGCTTGCCGGCTGCAAGCGCCTTTGCGTGTGCGCGAACCTGCCGTACAACATCACCACGCCCGTGCTCACGGCGCTGACGGAGCTGCGCTGCTTTGAGAGCGTAACGGTGATGATTCAGCGCGAGGTTGCCCGGCGAATCTGTGCGCGGGAGAACACCGCCGACTACGGCGCGTTCACGGTGCTCATGCAGTGGCGCTGCCGCGCGCGCGAGCTGTTCGACGTCTCCCCCGGCTGCTTCATTCCCGCGCCGAAGGTCACCAGCACGGTGCTGCGTCTTGAGCGGCGGTCCTCGCCTCCCTGCGCGGTGCGCGACGAAAGGCTGATGTTCGGCATAGTGCGCGCGTCCTTCGGCCAGAGGCGCAAAACGCTGGTCAACGCGCTGTCAAACGGTCTCGGCGGGCGCTTTGACAAGGCGGAAATAGCCGCGGCACTGGACCGCTGCGGTCTGGGCGCTAATGTCCGCGGCGAGGCGCTGAGCATAGCGGACTTTGCGCGCCTGAGCGACGCCCTCGGTTGAGGAGACCGCGCTCCGCCCTTTGCTCTGACACATTTTCTCGGGAAAATATACCTCCAACATGACATACTGCTGTCATCTTTGCTGTGCTATTATGGTCGAAAAATGAGCAAAGGAGGTATTTTATGACAGAATCAAGATGCGGGCTTTTGTGCGGCGGGTGTACATACCGAGAGCAGACGGGCTGCCCCGGCTGCACCGTTATGGACAAGCCCTTCTGGGGAGACTCCTGTCCCGTCAAATCCTGCTGCGAGTCAAAGGGCTTTGGACACTGCGGACAGTGTTCCGACTTCCCCTGTCCGCTGCTGCACTCTTTCGCCTACGACGAAAAGCAGGGCGACAACGGCAGGCGCATTGAGCAGTGCAAAAAATGGGCCGCTGAATAAAAAAGGCATCTTCCCCCGCAGTGGGGAAGATGCCTTTTTTGATTTTGTTACTGTTTTTTCACCCAACTGCTCCACTTGTCGGCAAGGGAATTTACTTGTCCGGCGAACTTGGATATCTCCTTGTTCGGAATGCTCTTGCAGGAGCGCGCAACGTTCAGCAGGCGCTCGCAGGCAGCAATGAGCGTATCGAGCACAGCGAGATTGCGGGCCTGCTTGGCCGTTTTCTTCGACACGGGTATGCCCTCCGGCATGTCTATGAAAGCATTGGTTTCCAAATCAAACACCGTGCCGCTGTAGGGGGCGTAGGTCGTGTAGCCGTACTCCTCCTCAAGGCACTTTGCGTAGGCCTGGCAGACCTGGTCGTCGCCGTGATTGACGAACACCATCTCCGGCTTTTTCTCAAAGCTGTTTATCCACTTGAGCAGGCCCTCCTTGTCGGCGTGGCCGCTCTTGCCGGGGAGATAGTTTATCTCCGCGTTGACCGCGACCTCCTCACCGAAAAGCTTGATTTTTTTCATTCCGTCGTGTATCGCACGGCCCGTTGTACCCACGGCCTGATAGCCGACGAACAGAATCATGCTCTCCTTGCGCCAAAGATTGTGCTTGAGGTGATGGCGGATACGTCCGGCGTCGCACATGCCGCTGGCGGAGATGATAACCTTCGGCTCGGGATTGGAGTTTATAAGGCGCGACTCCTCGCTGGAGACGGATACATGCAGTCCGTCAAACACCAGTGGGTTTATGCCCGAATCGAGCAGTGCGCGGGTCTCGTCGTCGAAAAAGTCCCTGTCGCACTGGAGGAAAATGCCGGTCGCGTCGTTGGCCATGGGGCTGTCAACATACACTGGGAAGCCATCGTGGCCCTTGACGAGCCCGCGCAGCTTTATCTCCCTGATAAAATACAGCATCTCCTGTGTTCGGCCGACGGCAAAGGCCGGTATTACCAGGTTGCCGCCTCGGTCGAGCACGCGCTGTATGTTCGCCGCAAGCAGGTTCACGTTGTCCATCTTCCCTTTTTCGTGGTTGCGGTCGCCGTATGTGGACTCGGTGACAACATAGTCAGCCTCGGTAACGTACTGGGGATTTTTTATTATCGGCTGGTTGAGGTTGCCGATGTCGCCGGAGAAAACCACCTTTTTCGTCTCGCCGTTCTCGGTCAGCCAGACCTCAATGCTGGCCGAGCCCATAAGATGCCCCGCGTCGGTGAAGCGGACGACGACGTTTTCTCCGACCTGAATCTGCTTGTTGTAGTCGCAGGGGCGCAGACGGCTTATCGCCCCCTCGGCGTCTGCCAAATCGTATATCGGCTCCACGGCCTCGCCGCCGGCGCGCTGAGCCTTACGGGATTTCCACTCGGCGTCGGACTGCTGTATGTACGCGCAGTCGCGCAGCATTATCTCGCACAGGTGGCAGGTGGCGCTGGTGGCGAATATGGGACCGCGGAAGCCGTTTTTATACAGCAGCGGCAGGTTGCCGGAGTGGTCGATGTGGGCGTGAGTGAGCAGAACGAAGTCAATCCTCTCCGCCTCCACGGGTATATCCTTATTGACAAAGGTGTCCGACCCCTGCTCCATGCCGAAGTCAACAAGACCGTAGGCCCCGCCGACCTCAATAAGCGTACAGCTTCCGGTTACCTCGTGTGTGGCTCCGAGAAAAGTCAGCTTCATATTCTTTACTCCTTTCAGGCTCTATAATATATGCGCTTACTGGGATATATGCTATCTTAATCTTACACTACTCAATGTCAAGATGCAAGTATATACTCGTATTTTTTGTCAAAATAATAGTTAATTCGACGAAAAATTAGCTTGTTAAAACAGAGATTGATTTTCCCGCACCCATAAGTTATCATAATACTGCCAAAATCAAGCAGCGGAGGAAAAATAATGAAGCAGTATAACTTTGACGAAATAATAGACCGCAGAAACACCAACAGCCTGAAATTTGACTGCGGGCCCTTACGCGGCGTGCCTGACGGGTTGCTTCCCCTGTGGGTAGCGGACATGGACTTCCGCGCGCCGGACTGCGTACTGGACGCGCTGCGGGGCTGTGTTGACCACGGTATTTTCGGCTACAGCGAGGTCAGGGGTGATTATGCCGAGACCGTCGCGGACTGGTTCGCCTCCCGCTTCGGCTGGACGCCCGTGACCGAATGGCTTGTCAAAACCCCCGGCGTGGTCTACGCGCTGGCCATGGCCGTGCGCGCGCTGACCGTCCCCGGCGACGCGATACTCATACAGCCGCCCGTATACTATCCCTTCTACAGCGTCGTGCGCGACAACGGCCGTGTGCTTATTGAAAACGAGCTGCTCTACTCTGACGGACACTACAGCGTGGATTTCGAGGATTTTGAGCGCAAAATTACGAAAAACAACGTGCGCATGTTCATTCTCTGCTCGCCGCACAACCCTGTCGGCAGGGTATGGACACGGGAGGAGCTGCGCGAAATGGGCCGCATCTGCCGTAAGCACGGTGTGTTCGTCGTCTCCGACGAGATTCACTGCGATTTCGCTTTCCCCGGACATGGGCACAGCGTTTTTCTCCAGGCCAATCCCGAAATGGAGGAGACAAGCATAATCTGCACCGCGCCGAGCAAAAGCTTCAACATCGCCGGACTGCAAATCTCCAACATATGGATTCCCAGCGCGGATGCCCGCGCAAAATTCAGCAGACAGATTGACGCCAGCGGATATTCGCAGCTGAACCTCATGGGGCTTGCCGCCTGCCGCGCGGCCTACGCCGAGGGCGGCCCCTGGCTTGACCAGTGCAGCGCTTACATGCGCGCAAATTTAGACTATCTGCGCGATTTTCTGCACGAAAAAATCCCCGCGATAAAGCTTGTTGAGCCCGAGGGTACATATTTTGCGTGGCTCGACTGCTCGGGCCTGGGGCTGACTCGTGAGGAATTAAACGATTTGATAATAAACAGGGCCGGTCTCTGGCTTGACGCGGGACACATTTTCGGTGAAAAATCCGAGCAGTTCCAGCGCATAGTCCTGGCCTGCCCCCGCGCGACGCTCAAGCGCGCAATGGAGCAGCTTGAGCAGGCTGTAACGGCGTTGTGACTCGCCTGACCGTATACCGCCAGTCCAGGCACAAAGCCCCCGCCCAAAAAGGGCGGGGGCTGCTTTTCAATCATTTGAAATACCGGCTCGATATATTCCCTCCCCTGGGACTGATATCAGGAATACTTTCTCCCCTGCTTTTTCTTTTTATAGTCCATTGGACGCAGAAAGAATTTTTCCCAGCTCAGCCGCTGTCCGCAGTAGCTGCAATATCTCTGCCCTACACGCTCAAGCGCCCCGCTGCAGACCGGACATACCGGATATTCACAAATCCCCTGCTTGCATTCCAAGCATACCGTCCGTGACACCAGTATCAAGTTCTTTCCGCTCTCCGGAAGCAACAGCTCATCCGGCCGCACGTTGAGTCCCATGCACAGCTTTTCAAGCGTCGCTATTGTTGGCGCTGTCTGTCGTCTGGCTATTTTACCAAAATACCGTTCGCTGACATCACAGCGCTCCGCGGCCCTTGCGTAGCTCAGGTCGCCCTCATCACAAAGACGCAAAATCGAGTAGGATAAATTGTCCAAAAACATATTAAACACTCTCTTTCTATCTTAAGATACTTTTAAATTACAGGTAATATTTTCCTTATTCAAGGAATTATAATTCCCTTTCTCTTTTTTGTGCAAAACGTTAAATAACCGCATCTCACAGCCCCTGTTCTCTGGAAACAGTTTACAATATTTGTATACTCAGCTTGACTAAAGGGACAGAACACAATATAATAAGTTTAT
>CATJWA010000134.1 GCA_949744025.1 uncultured Eubacteriales bacterium | reverse complement strand
GCTATTCAGTTTTTAGGGGTAAATATCGCTGCGTGACGGCCCGCAAACCGTTGATATGACTGGATTTCTTCAAAAAATGCTGTAAGAGCATTCGCACCAAACAAGAATAATCCGAACCAAATCTTCCCTGTGGGAGATGGGTTCGGATTATTTGTTTATTTCAAGTGCGCGGAGAAATTGCGCCCTTGCAACGGCGGAGCTGGGAGGGCTTAAATCGAAAACCGTTTGCTGTACTCCTCAAAATACTGGTCAAAGCAGTGCGAACGCAGCTCGCGCAGGCTGCTGAGATACTGATGGGTGTCAAAGGCGTCGGACTCGAGCTCTATCATCGCCACAGCGATGTTTGAGCAGTGGCCTGCCACACGCTCATAGTTGGTCATAAGGTCGTTGAAAACAAAGCCCTGGTTGAGCGTACACTTGCCGGTCTTTACGCGGTCAACATGGTGAAGCTTCATCTCAGAGCACAGATTGTCTATAAGCTCGGCAAACGGCTCCACACGGTAAGCCCGCTCAATATTGTTGGTTATGAAGCTGTCGAAGGATACTGCCACTATCTCCGATACCGCGGCGGTTATGACCTCCAGCTCATGGAGCGCCTCGTCTGAAAATACAATCTTTTTTTCATGTATCTCCTGCGCGTTTTCGCCTATATTCAGCGCGTGGTCGCTTATGCGCTCAAAGTCGCTTATGGTATGCAGAAATTTAGAAATATCCTCCGTCTGCCGCGCGGTCAGCTCCATTCCGGTTACCTTCACCAGATAGGTGCCTATCCGGTCCTCGTAGATGTCCACCGTGTCCTCAAGCTTGTGAACATTCTTAAAACCTTCCTCGCTGAAGGAGCCGAGCAGGGCAAAGGCCCCGATAAGGCTCTGCTGGGCGCGGCGCGCCATGGCGTTTACGGCGGCGCGGCTCTGTTCAATCGCCAGCGCGGGGTGGGCGAGGAACAGCTCCTCAAGCCGGGCAAGCTCCGGCTCGGAGGGCTCGCCCTGCGTTTCCTTTGCGTCGGGGATAATAATGCAGATAAGCTTTTCCATCAGGCCGATAAAGGGCGTGAGCACCACAACCATGGTGAAGCGGAAAAGAGTGTTGAGAAACGCGATGCTCACGGAGTTCATTTCCGCGCCCATGAAGTCAAAGCGCACTGCCGAGTTTATGGAGTAGAACAGTATGCTCCACACAATGACGCCTATTACGTCTATCAGCAGGTAGGTAAACGCAGTGCGCCGGCCGTTTACATTTGCTCCCAGGGCCGAGAGCAGCACGGGGACGGCCGCGCCTATGGCGATGCCCATTATAACCGGCAGAGCAACGGAGAAGTCAATCGCGCCGGTTGTGGACAGCGCCTGAAGGATACCTACCGCGGCCGAGGCGCTTTGCAGTATGCTTGTAAATACCGCGCCGACGAGAATGCCTATAATCGGGTTTGAAAAGCTGGTGATAAGGTCGATAAACATCCGGCTCTCGCGCAGCGGAGACACCGCGGAGCTCATCGCCTGCATGCCGTACATCAGCACTGCGAAGCCGAGAAAGATGTTGCCGACGTGCACATGCGTCAGCTTTTTTGAGAACATATACAGAATAATGCCCGCCACGGCGATTATGCCGGAGAGCGTGGACGTGGACAGCAGGGCGACCCAGCCCGAGCCGTTTATGTCCGAAAGGCAGATTATCCAGCCGGTGACGCTGGTTCCGAGTATGGCGCCAAGGACGATGCCGATTGCCTGGCGAACCTTCATCATGCCGGAGTTGACAAAACCGACGACCATGACCGAGGTCGCCGAGGACGACTGTATCACGGCGGTTACGGCGGTGCCGAGAAGCACGCCCTTGAGCGGCGTGTTGCTCAGCTTGTACAAAACAATTTCCAGGCGGTTTCCTGCGACTTTTTTCAGACCGTCGCCCATAAGCGACATGCCGAACAGAAACAGGGCTACGCCGCCTAACAGCGAAATAACGTTGGAAATACTCAGGATAGCCACGCTCCTTCTTTTCCGGGGCAAGCCTTCCGGGCGAGCCCAATAGTACATACAGATGTCTACATTTACACACATCTACTATACAACAAAAATAAGGATTGTGCACTATTTTTTTTGCAGAATTGCAATTTATTGGTTACTTGATATAAGGAAACAGAGGCCGCGAAAGCGGCCTCTGTTCATATTTGTTAAAATCTCAGAATAGGTTTGATGGTTACGCCCTTATGTGAGTCCTCAAAAGCCTGTTCTATCTCGTCGAACTTATAGAATTTAACCAGCTTGTCAACCGGCAGGCGTCCCTCGCGGAAATACTTGACCAGCTTGGGAATGAACACCTGCGGGTTTGAGCCGCCCTCAGTCAGGCCGGCGAGGGTCGCGCTCTTGTTCATGAGCATGGGCTCAAGTGCTATGGGCACCTCCGCGTCTCCGGTGACGCTCACCAGCACGCACAGTCCCTCGCGCTGGAGGCAGCCGAGCGCCTGCTGCGCGAGCATCGGCAGTCCGGAGCACTCGATGCTGAAATTCACTCCGCCGCCGGAGAGCCTCTGTATCTCCTCAACGGCGTTGCACTCCCTGCCGTTGACGGCGTCCGTTGCACCCAGCTCCTTTGCCATTTCGAGGCGGGAGGGGACAACGTCCACGGCAAAAATCCGGCTGCATCCGGCCAGCTTCGCGGCCATTATCGCGCTCATGCCCACGCCGCCGCAGCCAAACACAGCGATGGTGGAGCCCGGCTTGGGGTCGCAGCGGTTTAGCACCGCGCCCGCGCCGGTCTGCACTCCGCAGCCGAGAGAGCACAGGCAGGCAAGCTGCTCGTCGTCGTCAACCTCCACCTTTACGGCGTTGCGCGCATCAACCACCACGTATTCGGCAAAGGCGCCCTGGCCGAAGAAGGAGGACACGGGTGTGCCGTTCTGGGAAAAGCGCTTGGTTCCGTCCTTATATGAGCCGTCGAACATGAGCCTGTTCAAATCGTCGCAGGCGTAGGGAGCGCCGTCCAGGCAGTGGGGGCAGCAGCCGCAGGACGGGAAGGTCATGATAACCCTGTCGCCCTTTTTCAGGCCGGCCACGCCCGCGCCCACGTCCTCGACAACGCCGACTCCCTCGTGCCCGAAAATCGCGGGCAGGGCCACGGGAATGAGCTGTTCGATGCCGGCGGAGTCCGTGTGGCAGACGCCGCTGGCGACAATTCTTACGCGGACCTCGCCCGCCTGCGGCTCTGCAAGCTCCACGGTCTCTATCGCGAGCTTACCTTTTTCGTGCGTGATTGCAGCTTTGACTTTCATAGGGGGTGCCTCCTTAGCTTACTTTTTTGTGGGTTTTGAGGGAAATTAACACTTTCATTTTTATTATACAGGTGAATTTAGACAATTTCAATAGCTGTAAAAAGAGTTGTTATAACAACAAAATATAGATACGCGGGATAGAAATTTACGCCGCGCCCTTTTCCGGGCGGCGTAAGCTGCCGATATTTACCGTAAGGGGGTGAGGGATATGAGCGTGACCGGAGCAGGGACGCCGCCGGCGGCATATGCCGCGCAGGAAAAGGCTGCGGCGCAGAACACGGCCGTCCAAGCCAGGGCCGCGGAGCAGAACGCGCTCAGCGCGAAGGATACCGAGGGAGAGAGCCTTGCCGAGATGCTCCGTCAGGCGCGCGAGAAGGCCGATCAGCGGCGCGACAGCCTTAAGCTGAAAGTAAATCCCTCGCGCTACGGCGACGCGGCGATGACGGCTTATTCTCGTCTGTCGGGCGCGCGGACGCAGGCGCAGGTCAGCGCGGCGGCGGGATATGCCCAGCGCCAGATTGTGCGCTTTCAGGCCGCCATGCGCAGTGACAGCGAGAATTCCGAGCGGATAAAGGCGGCGATACGCCAGCTTCAGAAGGCGGTCGGCCGCGCGGGAAAGAAAAAGCGGGAGCTCCGGCAGGAGGACCTGCTGCGGGCCAGACAAAAGCGTGCGCGAATGGAAAATCAGCGGCGGCGGGCCGCAAGCCTGCGCCATGAGCTGAATAACCGGCGCACCATGCGCACGCTCAGGGAGGCGGGTTATATGCGCGAAGCGGAGATTGACAACCGTCTGCAAGGCCAGCTTGCCGCAACGCGCATGGAGCTGCGCGAACAGGCGCGGCAGCTTTCCGAGCAGCTCACGGCCTCAACCGAGGCCGCCGCGCGCGAGTACGCCGCACAGAGCGCGCCTGCGCCGGAAGCGCCTGTGAGCGTGGACATACAGGTGTGAGCACGATAAAAAGGGAGAGCCGCGGGGCCCTCCCTTTTTATCGTGTGTCTTATTTTTTTATGGAGAAGAAAGCGTCCCTGCCGGGGTACACCGGAACGTCATACAGCTCCTCCTCGATGCGCAGGAGCTGGTTGTACTTGGCCACGCGGTCGGTGCGGCTGGGCGCGCCGGTCTTTATCTGTCCGGCGTTTACCGCCACGCTGATATCGGCAATCGTGGTGTCCTCCGTCTCGCCCGAGCGGTGGGAGACAACGGCGGTGTAGCCCGCGCGGTGGGCCATCTGGATGGCGTCGAGGGTCTCGGTCAGGGTGCCAATCTGGTTGACCTTGATAAGAATGGAGTTGCCCACGCCCTTTTTGATGCCCTCGGCAAGACGCTCGACATTGGTGACGAACAGGTCGTCGCCGACAAGCTGAATCTTTGAGCCCAGAGCGTCGGTGAGCATCTTCCAGCCCTCCCAGTCGTCCTCGGCCATGCCGTCCTCAAGGGAGATTATCGGATACTTCTCCGCGAAGCCCTTCCACATCTCAACAAGCTGCTCGCGGCTCATCACCGTGCCGGTCTTGGGCTGGACGTAGCACTTCTTCTCGTCGTCCCACCACTCGGAGGAGGCCGCGTCGATGGCAATCATGAAATCCTCGCCGGGCTTGTAGCCGGCCTTCTCGACAGCCTCCACAAGAGCCTTGAGCGCGTCCTCGTCGCTGCCCAGGTTGGGGGCGTAGCCGCCCTCGTCGCCCACACCGGCGGCGGGGGTTCCGTTGGCCTTGAGCACGGTCTTGAGGGTGTGGAACACCTCCGCGCACATGCGCAGCGCCTCGCGGAAGCTCTCAGCGCCCACGGGCATTATCATAAACTCCTGAATCTCAACGTTGTTGGTGGCGTGAGCGCCGCCGTTGAGCACGTTCATCATAGGCACAGGCAGGGTCTTGGCGTTGACGCCGCCGATGTAGTTGTACAGGCCCACTCCGGTGGCCTCGGCCGCGGCCTTGGCGCAGGCAAGGGAAACGCCGAGAATGGCGTTGGCGCCCAGGCGGGTCTTGTTGGGCGTGCCGTCAAGCTCGATGAGCACGCGGTCGATGGTGGGCTGGTCGAGGACGTTCAGGCCCACGAGAGTCTCGGCTATCTCGCCGTTGACGTTGGCTACGGCTTTCTCCACGCCCTTGCCGAGATAGCGGCCCTTGTCGCCGTCGCGCAGCTCGCAGGCCTCGTGTACTCCGGTGGAAGCGCCGGAGGGAACAGCCGCGCGGCCGACGGTGCCGTCGTCAAGCGTTACCTCGACCTCAACCGTGGGATTGCCGCGGCTGTCAAGTATCTCGCGGGCCATAACGTCAACAATTTCAAAGCACTGTTTCATGTGTGAAACCTCCTAAAAATTTTGTGAAATATCGGATTGGTTTACTTTTCTATCATGGATACGCCGCTCATCTCCGCCGGCTTTTCAAGCCCCATGAGCTCGAGCATCGTCGGCGCGATGTCGGCTAAACGGCCCTCGCGCAGCTTAAGGCTGCCGGCGCCGCAGACGATAAGCGGTACGGGATTTGTGGTGTGAGCGGTGTTGGGACTGCCGGAGGGCAGCTTCATGCTGTCGGCGTTGCCGTGGTCGGCGGTGACAAGCAGCACGCCGCCCCTCTCGCGCACGGCCTTTCCGATTATTCCCACGCACTCGTCCACGGTCTGCACCGCCGTCACCGCGGCGGACATCACGCCCGTGTGTCCCACCATGTCGCAGTTTGCAAGATTGCAGATAACCACGTCGTAGTCCCCGCTGCGGACGCGCCGTGCGCACTCGTCGGCGACCTTGTACGCGCTCATCTCCGGAATGAGGTCATAGGTCGGGAACTCCTTCGGCGAGGCAATAAGAACCCTGTCCTCGCCCTTTTCCGGCTGTTCCACGCCGCCGTTGAAGAAGAAGGTCACGTGCGCGTATTTCTCCGTCTCCGCGATGCGGAGCTGCCTTAGTCCCAGCGAGCTTATATACTCGCCGAAGGTGCGCTCAATACTCTCGGGCGGGAAAGCTATGGGCAGCGTAAGGTTTTCGTCATACTGCGTGGTGCACACGAAATTGAGAGCGAGCTTTTCCGTGTCCATCGCCGCGTCCGCGGGCAGGTTTCCGGTCAGCGCCCAGGTAATCTCCCGCGCGCGGTCGGGGCGAAAGTTGAAGAAGATGACGCTGTCCCCGCTGTGTATCATACCGTTTTCGTCGCAAACCACGGGCTTTACAAACTCGTCGGTTACATCCTCCGCGTAGCTTTTTTCAACCGCATCGGCCGCGTCGGGATTTTTTATGCCCTCGCCGCGCACCATCGCGTTGTAAGCCTGCTGCAAGCGCTCCCAGCGCTTGTCGCGGTCCATGGCGTAGAAGCGGCCCATGACGGTGGCCACGCGGCCGCGGCCGATTTTGGAAATCTCCGCGTCCAGCTCACGCATAAACTCCGCGCCGGACTTCGGCGGCACGTCGCGCCCGTCGAGGAACGCGTGGACATAGACCCGCTCAAGCCCCATGTCCTTTGCCATTTTCAGCAGCGCGTAAAGGTGCGTGTTGTGGCTGTGCACTCCGCCGTCGGACACAAGGCCCATCAGGTGCAGGGCGTGTCCGCCCTCCTTTGCCGCAGTCATGGCGGCGCGGTAGTGTCCGTTTTCAAAGAAGCTGCCGTCGTCAATCGCGCGGGAGATGCGCGGCAGGTCCTGAAACACCACGCGGCCCGCGCCGATGTTCGTGTGGCCGACCTCGCTGTTGCCTATCTGCCCGTCCGGCAGACCCACGTCGAGGCCCGAGGCGGCAAGCCGTGTGTGGGGATAGGAGGTAAACAGACCGTCGAGCACCGGCGTGTCCGCGGTGTACACGGCGTTGTCCGCGTCCTGCGCGCCGAGGCCGTAACCGTCCATGATGAGCAGGACTATCGGTTTTTTATCCTTCATTTTCGCTCAGCCCTCCGAGGCCGCGGCAATAATCTTTGAAAAGTCCGCCGGCTTGAGGGACGCGCCGCCTATCAGTCCGCCGTCGATGTCGGGCTTGGCAAGAAGCTGCGCGGCGTTCGCGGCGTTCATACTGCCGCCGTAGAGTATGCTCACGGCCTCTGCGGTCGCCGCGTCATAGGTCTCGGCTATGACGGCGCGGATGTGGGCGCAGACCTCCTCGGCCTGATCGGCGGTGGCAGTCTTGCCGGTGCCTATGGCCCATATCGGCTCATAGGCGACGATGCAGCGGCGCACATTCTCCGCGCTGAGTCCAAACAGCGCGGCCTTGACCTGATATGCGATGTGCGGCATTGTAAG
>CATJWA010000133.1 GCA_949744025.1 uncultured Eubacteriales bacterium | reverse complement strand
CGGCGGCAGGCTATCAGCCCTATTATCTCTACCGGCAGAAAAACTCGGTCGGGAATCTGGAAAACGTCGGCTACGCCAAGCCCGGCACAGCGGGCCGCTACAACGTTTACATCATGGAAGAGGTGCAGACGATCCTGGCCGCCGGGGCGGGGGCTGTGACCAAAGTGGTGCTGCCCGGACGCATTGAGCGGACGTTCAACTATAAATATCCTTACGAATATGTGACCCAGTTTGACGAGATATTGGCGAGAAAGCAGGCGCTTCTGCCGCTGCTTACCAGTCTTGACGGATAAAAAGCTGTTCAAAAAGAAAATCGATCACGCACAATCTGCGTTATGGGAAAGCATAAACTTAATTTACGCTGTATCCTTCTTAAAGGAACACGGCAGTCGCAAAAAAGGGAAAGCATAAACTTAATTATTTGTTGTGCCTCTCCTGAAGGAACACGGCAGTCATGAAAAGAGGTGGAGAGATGGTAACGGATGAAAAGAAAAGGGTGGATATCGAAGAGCTTTGCCGGATGGTCAAAACACAGCCGGAAGAGCTGATACGGATATCGGAAGAGCGCTACCGCCGCCAGATCGCCGAGGTGGCGGACAGCTTCTGCGAGGGCTTTGAGCAAAACCCGCAGATCTTGCTGGCCGGGCCGAGCAGCTCTGGGAAAACGACGACTTCGCTGAATCTGGAGGCCGAGCTGCAGCGGCGGGGCATCCGCACAATCGTAGTGTCGCTGGACGACTTTTTCGTCGACCGGAAGCTGGCCAAGTATCTGCCCGACGGCACCCAGGACCTGGAGGACCCGGAGCTGGTCGACCTGAATGAGCTGGAACGCTGCCTGTCAGAGCTGACGGGGAAGGGGCAGTGCGATTTTCCTGTCTATGATTTTTCAGCGGGACAGCGCAGCCAGACAAGGCGTCCGCTGACCTTTGACAGCCGCACTGCCGTTATTATCGAAGGGATCCACGCCCTGAACCCGCTCATCTGCAGCCGCCCCTTCTTCAAAGGGACGATGAAGCTTTATATTTCCATCAAAACCGAATATTATCTGGATGGGCAGCGTATCCTGAATACCAGAGAGGCACGGCTGATGCGGCGGATCATCCGCGACAGCAATTTCCGCGCCAGCCCGCCGGCGGCAACCCTGGGGATGTGGGGCAACGTGGTAGCCGGCGAGGAGCGCT
>CATJWA010000132.1 GCA_949744025.1 uncultured Eubacteriales bacterium | reverse complement strand
TAAGCCACATCACCTCTGAAAAACGCCGACTCATTAAATCGTTGGTGTAATTGGCCACAGCAGCGGATTCCTCCATAAGCGCCTTATAAACGTCAGGTGGAATTATCCACACCAGAGTATCCTTCTCCGCCTCAATAACTATATCAAACTGTATGTTGCGCATAACACAGGAAGCGGAAAACAGGCATACATCCCGCTCAACCAGCCGGTAAATCGTAATTTCCCTGCCCTCGTCCGACAAAATGTAAGCTCTCAGCCGTCCGGAGCGGACAATAAGCAGCCCCGTACAATCCAAACCGCCTTGATGTACCACGCTTCCCCTGCATATCTCCATTTCCCTCACCGTCTCGGCAAGCCTATGCTGTTGAACTGACGTCAATTCGTTCCAGACCGGAAAAAAATCTGAAAATTCCATTGTCATATCCCCTTCTGTGAGATACAATGAAGTATACGGCTATATGGCGCATATGTCAAATGTACTGCCGTAAGGAGGTAACGCAAATGCGTCTTTGCATTGTCTGCGCTCCATGCAAGGTTTGAGGACGCTGCATGGAGGATGATTGTCCTCGGACTTTGCATTTTTTGAATTTATCATAAATCAAAGGAGCAAAGTCACAATGAAAAAAGAAAACAGACAGTTAAAGCCATATATTCTGCTTTGGAGCACGCAATCGCTTTCAACACTCGGCAGTTCCATGACAAGCTACACGCTGGTGCTGTGGCTGTACCTCAAAAACGGTTCGGCGATGCAAACCGCGCTTTTGTCGGTGTGCTCTTATGCGCCATATGTCATAATGAGCATTTTCGCCGGAGCCTTGAGCGACCGCTGGAGCAAAAAGCGTACCATGCTTATATGCGATCTCGTCGCCACACTGTCAACATTATGCGTGCTGCTGCTTATAAAGACCGGCAATCTCAGAGCCATACATCTGTACGTACTTAACGCGCTTAACGGTCTTATGAACACCGTGCAGCAGCCTGCGGGCGAGGTCGCCGCCACACTTCTGACTCCCGAAAAATATTATCAGAAAACCGCCGCCCTGCGCTCGCTCTCGCAGTCGCTGAACACAGTGCTCACCCCCGTTATTGCAACGGCGCTGTTTGCGTTTGCCGGCATTGAGACTGTGATTGCGGTTGATTTGATAAGCTTTTCAATTGCGTTTATAACGCTGCTACGTTTTATCTCCATTCCTGAAACGGAGCACGACAGTACACAGTACGAGAGCGTTCTCTCCTCCGCGCGTACAGGTCTTGTCTGGTTGCGGCATAATCCGCTTATATTAAATCTTATTCTGTTTCTTGCCTGCATTAACCTGATAGCCTCCGTTTACAACGCGGCGTTGCCAGCCATGGTGCTGTCAAAAGCAAACGGCGGAGAAACCGTTCTTGGGCTCGTCAACACCTGTGTCGGCCTCTCCTGCTTAGGAGGAAGTCTGCTCGCCACGCTGGCTCCCGCTCCGCGAAACAGAGTCAGGGCCATATGCCTGTCGCTTTTTCTGGCTATGAGTACGGAAAACTTCATGCTCGCTTTTGGCAGCGGGCCCACAATATGGTGTATCGGAGCGGTGCTGGGCTGGCTTATGATACCGTTCATGAACGCAAACATGGATGTTATCTTCCGCAGTACGATACCCGCGCAGATGCAGGGGCGGGTTTATTCCTGCCGCAACACACTTCAATTTTTCACCATTCCCTTAGGCTATCTGCTTGGCGGCGCTCTTGTAGACAGCGTGTTTGAACCGATTATGGCCGCGGCTCCTGCCGGCAGTATTGCAGTTCATATTTTCGGTATGGGAAAGGGTTCCGGTGCTGCCCTGCTGTTTTTCTTCGCCGGTCTTGCCGGTGTGTTAATCTGCATCATTTTCAGTTTGATACTCAGGCGCTATTATTGGGGCGCTCGAAAAAAGATATAATATCCCAAAGCAAAACGCACCGTGTATACGGTGCGTTTTGCTTTGCAGGATGTCAAAAAAGCCTGCCCTCAAAAATGACATGGCCACTTTTTTGACTTACTTCATCTGCTTTCTTCTTGCTAAATTTATCATGCCGTCCTGCATGTTGTTCAGCTCTCTGAGCATCTTGCCTGCGCCGTAGGCCGCGCAGGCAAGCGGGTCGTCCACTACAACTGCCTCTATCCCTGTACGGCTGGCCACAAGCTTGTCCAAGCCCCAGAGCATACTTCCTCCTCCGGACATGACTATGCCGTTTACCGATATATCCGCCACCAGCTCCGGAGGCGTGCGCTCAAGCACCATATGCAGAGTCTCAAGAAGTATTTCCGCCGGTTCCTCAAGAGCCTCTATCATGTCGTTGGAATTAACCTGCACCGCTTTCGGCAGACCTGTAACCAAACAACGGCCCTTGACCTCCTGATACCCCGCATCGCTGCGTGGGAACACACAGCCGATAGTGGTTTTGAGCTCCTCGGCGGTTCTCATGCCTATAAGGACGTTATGCTTGCGCCTTATGTATTTGACTATAGCCTCGTCAAAGGCGCTGCCCGCGGTCTTTATAGACTCGCACTCCACAACCCCGCCAAGGGATACAACCGCAATTTCCGTGGTTCCTCCGCCAATGTCTATCACCAGATGCCCATCCGGCTTGGAAATATCAATTCCCGCGCCGGTTGAGGTGGCCACGGCAGTTTCCAAAAGATAAACCTTTCTTGCTCCCGCCTCAATCGTGGCATCAATTATCGCGCGCTCCTCAACTCCGGTGATACTGCTGGGTACGCACACGATAACGCGCGGCTTGAAGAAGCTGAAGGAGGTCACTCGGGAGATAAGCTCCTGAAGCATGCGCACAGTCATGTCATAGTCGGATATCACCCCTGCCAGAATGGGATGTATTGCTATGACGTTAGCTGGCGTACGGCCCAGCATTTTCTGCGCGTCCTCTCCAGACTTGAGCAGCTTACCGCTGCTTTTTTCCACAGCCACAACGGTCGGCTCGCGCACAGCCACGCCCTTGCCGCGCACATATACAAGCGTTTTGGCAGTACCCAAATCTATGGCAATATCTCTCTCAAAAAAGAGCATTTAATTCACCTCACAAGAAATCTGCGCGGCGGAACAAGCTTTTCACCGCCTCTGAAACCATTATGGACATAAAAGCGAAATATTAATCCCGAGAGCGCGCAATCGCCGCACAAAGGACCTCCCTTGCCCCGCTTTCCAGTAAAACACGTGCGCACTCAGACAGCGTGGAGCCCGTAGTCACTATATCGTCAATAAGCAGTATTCGCTTGCTATCTATCAGCTCGGGGTCGGTCACGTGATATACGCCGGAGATATTTGCCTTTCGCTTCTCCGCACTGCCCATGCTCGATTGCCTGGCCACATCGCGGTGTTTTTCCAGCGTGGATACCGCAACGTCTCCCAATTCTAAAGCTGCGGCAAGCGCAAGCAGCATCGCCTGGTCATAGCCGCGCTCCTTATATCTCCTGCTGCTTAGTGGAACCCAGGAAATGAGGTCATAGCGCCCGTTAAGATTGTCCCTTATACACCCTGCCACAAGCTCGCCATAGGTCTTTGCATATCCGGTGGCTTCCTTAAATTTATAGCGCAGTATAGATTCACGCACCGCGCCCTCATAGTACATCGGCGCCACGCAAACAGAGAAAAAATCTCCCGACTGGGCTCCTCCGTTTTGCGTATAAGGCAGCTCGTTCCTGCATTTGCCGCACACGGCACGTTCTCCCTTTTTCAAAAGCGTCCTGCAAAATATACAGCGCGGCGGGTAGAGCAGGTCCAGCAATCCAGTCAAAAATCCCATGACACAGCCTCCATAATCTCTTTATCCGGTTCCCCGTCAGTTTCCCGCAAGTCTTGCGCGCAGGCCGCTGTAGCGCCGTGTCTGCTTGTAATTGTCCGTCATCTGCCAGACCGCGTGCTCGTCGCCCACGATTATAAGCAGCTCCCTGGCGCGCGTCACGGCGGTGTACAGCACACCCCTGTGGAGCAGTGGCTGGGGACCGCCGTTGAGACAGAGTATAACGGCCTTATATTCGCTGCCCTGTGATTTGTGTACCGTCATGGCCCAGGCGTGCTCCAGCTCGTGGAGCATCTCAAAGCCATAGCTTGCCAGGCGGCCGTCATAGTCGACTATCAGCATTTCCTTTGCCATGTCTATCGCGCTTATGTAGCCGATATCGCCGTTGAAAACGCCGGTTCCCTTAGCCGCGTTGTCCGACGACACCCATATTATATCATAGTCGTTACGGATTTGCATCACTCTGTCTCCCTCGCGAAAGACAAATTCTCCAAATCTTTTCTCATTTTTTCCTTCCGCCGGCGGATTGAGCACCCGCTGAAGGCTGGAATTGAGATTGTAGGTGCCGCAGGCGCCCCTTTTCGTCGGTGTGAGCACCTGTATGTCCTGGGGCATTATCTTCATGTTCTCCGGCAGGCGCTTTGAGCATAGCTGGGTTATCAGTTCCACCGACGCGTCCTGGTTTAATCGGCGCATAAAGAAAAAGTCGCCCTTATTCTCGGCAATGTTCGGATGCTCGCCCGCGTTTATCATATGCGCGTTGCGTACAATTCGGCTGTCCGCAGTCTGACGGAAAATCTCTGTCAAACGCACTGTCGGCACCACATTGCTGCGCAGTATATCCAGAAAAACGTTTCCCGGCCCCACGCTTGGAAGCTGGTCTGCATCGCCCACCATCACAAGCCGGCACTCGCGCGGCAGGGCCGCCAAAAGAGCCTTCATCAATGTTATGTCAACCATGGAGCACTCGTCCAATATCAGTGCGTCGCATTTGAGCGGCTCGTCCTCATTGCGCCGAAAAACGAGCTCAAAACCATCGGGAGCATATCCGGCCTCAAGCAGCCGGTGGATAGTAGATGCCTCACGGCCGGTAAGCTCACTCATGCGTTTTGCAGCGCGTCCCGTGGGCGCGGCAAGCTGTACTTTCAGGCCCATATGCTCAAACATCGCGATTATCGCGCGTACTGTAGTGGTTTTTCCTGTACCCGGACCTCCGGTTATGACCATTATACGGTTTTTTGCCGCCATGTCCAGAGTTTTTCTCTGCATCGGCGCATAATGTATTCCCTGCTCTCTTTCAACTCCTTCAATTATCCTCTCAAGGTCAGCCTGTCCATGCTCTCTGAATGAAGCCATGCCGGCTATCCTCTGTGCTGTGTAGGCTTCTGCCTCATACAGCGCCTGAAGATAGCAGGCCTGACAGCCGGCAACACTCTGGCAGACTACATCCCCCGCATCGGTGAGCACCTCAAAGCCCTCCTCGACGGCCTCAAGGTCAACATCTATAAGCTGCGCAGTTACGGGAAGCAGCTTTTCCTTGGGAATAAAGACATGGCCGTTGCCGGAGTTGTGCTCCAGTTCAAAGACTATTGCCGCGGCTATGCGCTGCGCGCTGTCGCCCTCAAAGCCGAGGTCCAGCGCCAGAGCATCAGCCTCGGAAAACTCCCCGCCTATGTGCGGCATACATATTACATACGGATTTTCATTGAGCACGTCGCGCGCCTGTTCGCCGTAGAAGCGGTACAGACGCATGGCGTACTGCATCTTAAGCCCGTGCGCTCCCAAATACTCCATAAGCCTGCGCAGGCCGGTCTGACGTCTGAGCGCCTGACTTATCTCCAACGCCTTTTTCCGGCCTATGCCGCGCAGCTCCGCAATTCGCTCAGGCTCGTTTTCTATAACCTCGAGCGAGGCATCCCCGAACTGGCTTACTATAACCGAGGCCGTAGCAGGCCCTATGCCCTTAATAACACGGCTGGACAGGTACTCATATATCGCCTGTGCGCCGACGGGCATACTTCGCTGGGCATAATCTGCGCGGAACTGCTCACCGTGGTTTGGGTGACGCGTCCATGCGCCGTGCATCGTTATCTGCTCACCAGGTGCGGCGAAGGGCAGACAGCCCGTAGCCGTCACTGTCTCGCCGTCTCCGGTTTCCACGCGCAGCACAGTGTAACCGTTCTCCTCGTTGGCATATATTATGGCGCATACGGTGCCGGACAACTCGGTCAGTTCGTTTTCTGTCATCTCTAATCCTTCACTTTATCTAAACAATAAGCTTAACAACACCGCGACGCTCCAAGAGCTCTGCGGCCTGTCTGGTGTCGGAATCCATCCCCGCGTCCCTGACAAAAAGCTGCGCGCGCAGCGTACCGTTGTGATTAAGCCACAGCAGAGCTTCAACCGTGTTTTCCAGCTCCGGCGCTGCGCCGCTGACCGTAAGCACAACGGACAGGTGCTCATTTATTCCCAGGCGCACCGGCGTGAGCATAACGCCGCGAAGCAGCCACAGCAGAAGCATCAGAACAGCAGCGGCGGCGAAGGCGAAAAGTATCCTTAAAAGCATATAACGACCTCCTCAGCCCATTCTATGAGCACAGGAGTCCGCCGGTTCAAAGTTTGCTGTGTTTTTGAGCCCTTTTCACAACAGCTTTTTCAAAAACTGTCCTGTAGCACTGTCCTCACAGCGGGCGCATTCCTCGGGCGTGCCGGTAAAAATCACCTCGCCGCCCATATCTCCGCCCTCTGGACCGAGGTCAATGATATAATCGGCACATTTTATCACGTCAAGGTTGTGCTCAATTACGATAACCGTATTACCCGCGTCTGTCAGCTTACCCAGCACATCTATAAGCCGGTGTACATCGGCCACATGCAAGCCCGTCGTCGGCTCGTCGAGCACATATACCGTCCGTCCTGTGCTGCGCTTTGAAAGCTCCGTGGCCAGTTTCACTCGCTGCGCCTCGCCTCCGGACAACGTGGTTGACGACTGGCCGAGCTTAACGTATCCCAACCCCACGTCGTACAGGGTTTGCAAACGGTTTCGTATCTTAGGCAGGTTTTCAAAATACTCAAGGCTTTCCTCCACCGTCATGTCCAGCACGTCGGAAATATTTTTTCCCTTGTAAAGCACCTCAAGCGTCTCGCGGTTATAGCGTTTGCCGTGGCATACCTCACAGGGAACATAGATGTCGGCCAAAAAGTGCATCTCTATCTTCACAAGCCCGTCGCCGCCGCAGGCCTCGCAGCGGCCGCCGCGCACATTGAACGAAAAGCGTCCCGCATTGTAGCCGCGTATTTTCGCGTCCTGCGTGCTGCCAAAGAGCTCGCGTATATCGTTGAACACACCTGTGTAGGTCGCGGGATTGGAGCGAGGCGTGCGGCCTATGGGACTCTGGTCTATGGCAATAACCTTGTCCAAATGCTCCAGCCCCTCCACCGCGTCGCACTGTCCTGGGTGCATCTTTGCGCGGTTGAGGCGGGAGGCGAGGGTTTTGTACAGTACCTCATTTATTAGACTGGACTTTCCGCTGCCTGATACGCCGGTGACGCAGGTCATTACACCCAGCGGTATTTCCACGCTGACATTTTTAAGGTTGTTTTCCCTTGCGCCGCGTATCTTCAGAAAGTTTCCGTTACCTGTCCGCCTCCGCTCCGGCACAGGTATCCTTTTTCGTCCGCTCAGATACTGCCCCGTCACAGACCTCTCACACGCACATATATCCTCCACCGAACCGCAGGCAACTACCTCGCCGCCATGAACTCCCGCGCCGGGACCGATGTCCACAACATAGTCTGCCGCGCGCATTGTGTCCTCGTCATGCTCGACAACTATCAGAGTATTTCCAAGGTCACGAAGCTGTTTGAGCGTGGCTATGAGCTTTTCGTTATCGCGCTGGTGCAGTCCAATCGACGGCTCATCGAGAATATACAGCACTCCCATAAGGCTGGAGCCTATCTGCGTTGCCAGACGTATTCTCTGGCTCTCGCCTCCGGAAAGCGTGGCCGAGGCGCGTGCCAGCGTCAGATATCCTAAGCCCACACTCTGCAAAAATTTAAGGCGGGAGCGTATTTCACGCAGTATCTGGCTGGCAATCATCTCCTGTCGCGCGTCGAGCCTGAGCGAGTCTATAAACTCCAGCTCCTCGGCAATCGACATCTGCGTAAAATCCGAGATTCCCATATTCCCCACCGTCACCGCCAGCGCCTCCTTTTTCAGACGCTTGCCGTGACACTCGGCACACGGAGTCTCGCTCATGCACTGCTCAAGTTCCTCGCGCGCGCCGCCGCTTTGGGTTTCGCGGTATCGGCGCTCAAGGTTGTTTGCCACCCCCTCAAAGCTCTGCATGAGCGTGCCGTGTCCCGAGGCCCGCTCATAGCTGAGCTTGAGCTTTTCGCCCTTTGTACCGTATAGTATTATGTCAACTATATTCTTTGGCAGTTTCTTTATCGGCGTCGTAAGCTTGAAGTCGTATTTTTTTGCCAGTGCGTCAAAATACATTTTGCTTATCGAATTATCCCGCACATTGCCCCAGCCGTATGCCGCTATGCCCCCATCCATTATTGATAACTCAGGGTTTGGAATAATGAGGGCAGGGTCAACGTGAAGCTGCATACCCAACCCCGTGCAGCTCGGACATGCGCCGTAAGGGTTGTTAAAGGAAAACATACGCGGCGTAAGCTCCTCAATGGAAACTCCGCAGTCCTCGCAGGCGTAGTTCTGGGAAAACAGGAGATCCCTGTCCTCGTCACTCAGGCTCACAAGTACAAGACCGCCGGACAGCGCAGATGCGGTCTCTATTGAGTCGGTCAGCCGGCGGTTTATGTCGGGCTTCATAACAAGGCGGTCCACTACAACCTCGATATTGTGTTTTTTGTTTTTGTCCAGCTTTATTTCTTCGCCAAGGTCATACATGCTTCCGTCAACACGCACCCGTACATATCCGGATTTCCGCGCATCCTCGAACACCTTGGCATATTCTCCTTTGCGCGCCCTTATAACAGGGGCCATTATCTGTATTTTCGTTCGTTCCGGCAGAGCAAGTACTTGGTCAACTATCTGGTCAATAGTCTGTTGCTTTATCTCTTTGCCGCAAACTGGGCAGTGCGGTATGCCAACCCTTGCCCATAAAAGGCGCAGATAGTCGTAAATCTCCGTCACCGTGCCCACGGTGGAGCGTGGATTGCGGCTTGTGGTTTTCTGGTCAATAGATATCGCAGGCGACAGACCGTCGATATAATCCAAATCCGGTTTCTCCATTTGCCCCAAGAACTGCCGCGCGTAGGATGACAGGCTCTCGACATAGCGGCGCTTGCCCTCTGCATAAATAGTGTCAAAGGCAAGACTGGACTTTCCGCTGCCTGACAGACCTGTCATTACCACAAGCTTGTCACGCGGAATTTCAAGATCTAT
>CATJWA010000131.1 GCA_949744025.1 uncultured Eubacteriales bacterium | reverse complement strand
GGGGGATACCGGCGAGACTGCCGGCGGCGAGCAGCCGATTATAATCACCTTCCCCCTTGAGGTGGAATAAACAAAGCAAATCCCGCGCCTTTTCGGCGCGGGATTTGCTTTGTCAGAAAATATTCGCAGTTTTTCATATCCGTTTTCCATAAATTCCGGCTTGCGCCGGGCCTCTATGGAAAAATCCGGAGCGGCGGAATAACCGTGCCTTCGGCTTCAGGAGCAGGCGAAGGGTATGCGGCCCAAACCGTAAAAAGCGAAAACCGCCCTGATAAATCAGAGCGGGTATCATCGCTTTCAGTCGGCCATAGCGTTGAGCTTGCCGGCCATCTTTGACTTTTTGTTTGCCGCGTTGTTCTTGTGAATCAGATGCTTTCCCGCGGCCTTGTCAACGGCCGTAACCGCAGCAGTAAAGGTGCTGCGCGCAGCCTCCTTGTCTCCCTGAGCGACAGCCGCGTCGAACTTCTTCACAGCGGTCTTCAGCGCGGACTTCTCCGCCTTGTTCTTCGCGTTGCGGGCCTTCGCCAGCGCGTCCCTCTTTGCAGAAGACTTGATATTGGGCATACCTTGCCACCTCCTCCTGTTTACGGTTTACTGCCGTTATATTTCAGCGGCAGACGCGCACAGCGCCCGCCCCGCGTGATTTTCTATCAGTGCAGATGAACTCACGGATAATTATTGTACCAGCAATACCCTGAAAAATCAAGCTTTTTTTCAAAAATATTTTAAAGCGTATAGCTTTTTTCCTCCCGCAAATAATAAACACAAAATCTTGTAAAGCTCTGGGAGGTAAAACCACAATGATTAGTAGAATCCGCACCGATCTGGCCGTGGAGGCGCAGGAGCTCTGGCGCGAGAGCATGGGCCGGACAAGCGAGCTTGAGGGCGTGCGCGCCCGGCACGAGCAGCGCGGCGGCTTCGGCCTGTCCCTGGTTGAAATACTTGACGAACGCGGCGAGCAGGCCCTCGGCAAGCCGCGCGGAAAATACGTCACCGTAGAGCTCGACGGGCTGCTCCGGCGCGAGGAAAACGCCTTTGCCGATGCCTGCGCTCTGCTCAGCTCACAGCTTCGTGACATTTTCAGCCTCTCGCCCGACGGCGGCGTGCTCATCGCGGGCCTCGGCAACCGCGCGATAACTCCCGACGCGGTCGGACCCGAGACGGTTGACTGCGTGATGGTCACGCGCCACCTGCGCGAGCAGCTTCCGGAGTATTTCGGCTCCTTTCGCCCCGTTTCCGCCCTTTGCAGCGGCGTTTTGGGCACCACCGGCATCGAAAGCGGCAGCGTCGTCTCCGCGCTTGCCGAAAAGCTTCGCCCCGAGCTTGTCGTGGCCGTTGACGCCCTTGCCGCGCGCTGCACGGACAGGCTCTGCCGCACGGTCCAGATATCCGATACGGGCATCGTCCCCGGCTCCGGAGTGGGCAACTCGCGCCAGGAGCTCAGCCGCGAGACTCTCGGCGTGCCCGTGATAGCCCTCGGCGTTCCCACGGTCGTGGACGCGGCGACGCTCACGCTTGACCTTGCCGCGCGCTCCGGCTCCGAGCTCGACCCCGATTCCTTCGGCGAGGACGGCCGGATGATAGTTACCCCGCGTGACATCGACAAAAACGTGCGCGATATCTCCAAACTTCTCGGCTACTCTCTGAATTTAGCCCTTCACGACGGTTTATCCATATCCGATGTGGATATGTTCCTGAGCTGAGGTCAGGCGCAGGGGAGCTTCGCCCGGCGGGCGTCTCTCCGTTTACATAAACTGGAAAATCATTCTCCCCTTACACGGCACTCAAAGCAGCTCCACTCCTCCTCGTGCCGCTGCCTCACAAGCTCGAACCCATTCCCCGCCAGCGCCGCGCGGACCTCCTCCGCGCGGTTATCAATAATCCCCGAGCAGATAAACACGCCCCCCGGCGCCATAAATTCACTGACAAACCCCGACAGGGGAATTATCACGTCCGCGACGATGTTCGCCAGCACCACGTCATAGCCGCCGCCGATAATCCTCCTGAGTCCCGCGTCGGAGAGTATGTCTCCGGCATAAATCTTAAAACCCTCGCCGCCTATCCCGTTGAGCGCGGCGTTGGAGGCCGCCACGTCGGGGGCCTTCGGGTCAATGTCGCAGCCCGTCACGCCCGCACAGCCGAGCACCGCCGCGCCTATGCCCAGTATTCCGCTTCCGCAGCCGAGGTCGAGCACCCGCTTGCCCTCAAGCTCGAGCTCCTGCAGGGCGCACAGGCACATCCGCGTCGTCGCGTGGCTTCCCGTGCCGAAGATGAGCCCGGGGTCTAAGCGCAGCACGGTCCTCCCCTCCGCGTCCGGAGACTCCCACTCCGGCACAACCAGCAGACGCTCCCCTATTTTCAGCGGCTTGTAAAATTCCCGCCAGTTGTTCTCCCAATCGCTGTCCTGAACGTAGGACACGTTTATTTTTTCCTCCAGCGCGACGCGTATGCTCTCAAGCTGCGCCCTCCCGTCCTCGTCGTCGGGCAGGTAAAATTTCACCTGAGACAGTCCCTCAAAGCGCCGGTCGAGCTCCTCGTCCACATAGTCCCAGTACTGGCGGTTGTTCTCAAGAAAATTCTTGAAATCCTCCTCGTCCTCTATTGAAAGGCCGTCTATCCCCAGCTCCGTCAATTTCAGGCACAGCCCGTCTATTTTTCCGCTCTCGGTCGGTATTGCCGCTTCTATCCAGCGCATTGCCTTCTCCTCCGTAAGTGTTTTAGTTTGTTTTTACCAGTTTAGCCTTTTTTGCTCCTCCTGTCAATATAGCCGGTGTTTCACGTGAAACATGCCCTCAAGCCCTCCGTTACCGGCGCACCATGCTTTTCAACAAAATCAAGTGTGAAACGGGTCGAAAAGTTTCACGTGAAACATCGCAGTTGAGGATTGCAAAAGCAAAACCATACTGCTATAATATTCATCATAAAGAAATGCTCAAAGGAACAAAAGGAGACACTTATGGGCAAAATAATAGCGATAGCCAATCAAAAGGGTGGTGTCGGCAAGACAACGACCTCAATAAACCTCTGTGCCTCGCTTGTCGCCCGCAAGCGCAGGGTACTCCTGTGCGACTGCGACCCACAGGGAAACGCCACCTCCGGCATGGGCGTAGACAAAAACTCGGTGAAAAGCGTCTACGACGTGATGCTGCGCGAGACGCCGCCGTGGGAGGCGATAGTAAAAACCAAATGGGGCGACGTTCTGGCCGGAAACCGAGAGCTTGTGGGCGCGAATATAGAGCTTGTGAATCTGGAGGGGCGCGAATACGTGCTCAAAAAAGCCATGGAGGGCGTCCGCGCGGCCTATGACTACGTGCTCATAGACTGCCCCCCCTCCCTCGAGCTGCTGACGCTCAACGCCTTTTGCGCCGCGGACACGGTTCTGGTGCCCGTCCAGTGCGAATACTACGCCCTTGAGGGTCTTTCCGACCTCGTCGGCACCGTAAAGCGGACAAATCAGCGCCTGAATCCAAGGCTTGAGATTGAAGGTCTGGTACTGACCATGTACGACAGCCGCACAAACCTGTCTCTTGACGTGGCGCGCGAGCTGAAAAACCACTTTGGAAGCAAGGTCTACGCCACGGCGATACCCCGCAATATCCGTCTATCCGAGGCACCCAGCCACGGAAAGCCCTGCATCGCCTACGATAAAATGTCCCGCGGCAGCCGCGCCTACATGCACATGGCCAGTGAATTTCTAAAAAGGCAGGCAACAAGAGTGTATTAAACAGACTCTCAAAAAAAACCATAAACGTGCGCAAATCTCAAACAAAAAGTCAGACCGATTGGTTCTTTTCTTATCAAGGAAAGAACAGGAAGGAGGTAAGCCGAAATGGCAGGAAAAAGAGGATTGGGCGCCGGGGCAGACGCCCTGTTCGGCAACATATCCGGTCCGGAATTCCCTGCGGGCGGCGGCGATGAGATACTCAAGCTGCCCATATCAAAGGTTGAGCCCCGCGCCGGCCAGCCCCGATATTACTTTGACGATGAAGCCCTTGAGGAGCTGAGCGGGTCAATAAAGCAGTACGGCCTCATCCAGCCGATAACTGTGCGCCGGCTCGACGGGGGCTATTATCAGATAATCGCGGGCGAACGCCGCTGGCGCGCCTCCCGCATGGCGGGACTGACGGAGATACCCGCCCGCGTAATCGACGCGGACGACCGCAAGGCCACGGAGCTGGCCCTTGTGGAAAATCTCCAGCGCGAGGATTTGAATCCAATAGAGGAGGCCCGCGGCTACAAAACGCTCATGGACGAGTTCGGCATGACCCAGGACCAGGCCGCGCAGTCGGTGGGAAAGTCGCGCCCCGCCGTGACGAACGCGCTGCGCCTGCTCAGTCTCGACGAGGCCGTGCTGACAATGGTGGAGAATAATACCCTCTCCGCCGGCCACGCGCGCGCCCTCGTGCCTATAAAAAACCCCGACCGCCAGCTTGACGCCGCCCAGGCCGTTGTGGACAAGCACCTGTCCGTGCGTCAGACCGAGGCCATGGTCAGCCGCCTGCTGTCCGAGCCCGAGCCGGAGGAGGAGAACAGCGGCAGAGAAATCGTCGTCGATTACGTCAGGGAGGTCGAGCACGACCTTGAAAACGCCCTCGGCAGGAAGGTCAAGCTCGTTGACAGCCGCAAAAAAGGCCGCATAGAGCTCGAATTTTACGGCGCCGACGACCGCGAAAGCCTGATTCAAAACCTCCTGCTCTTTGCCAAAATGCGGAATAATAAATAAATTTACATATTTTTACAGATGAGAGGATAATGTAAACATGCTTGACATTAAGTTTGTCAGGGAAAACCCCGACGTGGTAAAGGAAAATATCAAAAAGAAATTCCAGGACGCGAAGCTGCCGATGGTGGACGAGGTTATTGAGCTTGACCGCCTGTCCCGCGCCGCCGTCACGGAGGCCAGCGAGCTGCGCGCCCGGCGCAACGCTCTGTCGAAAAAGGTCGGCCAGCTCATGGGTCAGGCGAAGAAGGACCCGTCCAAGCTCGCCGAGGCCGAGCAGGTCAAGGCCGAGGTCAAGGCGGACGCCGAGCGTCTTGCCGAGCTGGAGAAGCTTGAGAGCGAGTACGCCGCGAAAATACGCGCCCTTCTGCTGGTTATCCCGAACATCATCGACCCCAGCGTGCCCATAGGTCCCGACGACAGCGCCAACGTCGAGGTCGAGCGCTTCGGCGAGCCGGTGACACCGGACTTTGAGATTCCGTACCATACCCAGATAATGGAGCGCTTTAACGGCGTGGATATGGACGCCGCCGGCCGCGTGTCCGGAAACGGGTTTTATTATCTCATGGGCGATATCGCCCGCCTGCACGAGGCCGTGCTTGCCTACGCGCGCGACTTCATGATAGGCAAGGGCTTCACCTTCTGCATCCCGCCCTTCATGATTCACGGCAACGTGGTCGAGGGCGTAATGAGCCAGACGGACATGGACGCTATGATGTACAAGATTGAGGGGGAGGACCTCTATCTCATCGGCACGAGCGAGCACTCCATGATAGGCAAGTTTATCGACCAGATAATCCCCGAGGACAGTCTGCCGCAGACGCTGACGAGCTATTCCCCCTGCTTCCGCAAGGAAAAGGGCGCCCACGGCATCGAGGAGCGCGGCGTTTACCGGATACACCAGTTTGAAAAGCAGGAGATGATAGTCGTCTGCCGTCCGGAGGACAGCATGGCCTGGTACGAGAAGATGTGGCGCTACAGCGTGGAGCTGTTCCGCTCTCTGGGCATCCCCGTGCGCCAGCTTGAGTGCTGCTCGGGCGATTTGGCGGATTTGAAGGTAAAAAGCTGCGATATCGAGGCGTGGAGCCCCCGCCAGCAGAAGTATTTCGAGGTCTGCTCCTGCTCCAACCTCGGCGACGCGCAGGCCCGCCGCCTAAAAATGCGCGTAAAGGGCGCGGACGGCAGGATGTACCTGCCCCATACGCTCAATAATACGGTCGTGGCCCCGCCGCGCATGCTCATAGCGTTTTTGGAAAACCGCCTGCAAGCCGACGGCAGCGTGACCATCCCCGAGGTCCTCCAGCCCTACATGGGCGGAACCGCAGTGCTGACCCCGGTTAATTAAAGACCGCACCCCCTTCTGCCCATACACTCCCAAAACCCAAAAGCAGGCAGCAACATATGCAACAACAATTGAAAAGCGCCAAAAGTAACTAACAAATATTTACATAAGAGGGAGAAACCGATGAAAAAGCTCATATCCGAGTTCAAAACCTTCATCATGCGCGGAAACGTGCTTGACATGGCGGTCGGCGTCATCGTGGCGACGGCCTTCGGAAAGATTACCACCTCGCTTATAAACGACGTGCTCATGCCGTTTATCGGCTGGGTGTGCGGCACAAGGGACATGACGGCGCTGAACATAATGGTCCGCCCGGCCGAGCTGAACGCCGCCGGCGAGGTCGTGCGCGAGGCGATAACGCTCGGCTTCGGCAATTTCGTGGCCGCTGTTGTCGATTTTCTGCTTGTGTCTCTGGTGGTGTTCCTGCTTGTCAAGGCGTTCAATACCGCGCATGAGCTCAGCGAAAAGCACAAAAAAGCCGAGGCCGCAGCTGCGGAGGAGGCCGCTCCCGCCGGTCCGACGGCCGAGGAGCTTCTCTCGGAAATTCTCGCCGAGCTGAGGAAAAAGCAATAAAAATCAGAGCCTCTCGGACTTGAGAGGCTCTGATTTTTCCGTCTCACACTGAAAAATAACTTGCATATGGTGCTTGAAATGTCGAAAAAAGTATGCTATGATGAAACAAATACAGGTATATCCTGCCTGACTTCAAGAAAACAGGAAAACACGGCGGCCATGAAAGGCCCTTACCCCCTTCATGGCCTGTACAGGCGAACGCACCGCCTACACAACGGGATTCTGTCCCACACCTATCTCCCATTATACACAATTGCGTTATTGCGCGCAAGCATGTATTTTCTCTCTTCCGGGGTGTGTGTTAAAAAACACTGTGTAGGATACGGCAAATGTCTGCATGGTGTTTTTCTTGTTTTCTCCAAGGCCTGCTGCGGGGGGACTCTGAGCCCCCGCGGCTCGCTGCGGGGATAAATATACACACGCGCGGAGGATGAATGAATGAAAAGACAGCTCATATACTCCCTGCATTACTCAAAATCCGGAAAGGCCACATGCCATCAGCAGAACTCAGAGCTGCTTTCCGAGCCCCCCACCCCGCTTGTAGACATGACCTCGGACTTAAGGTCGCGGTATATCGTCGTTCAGAAAGCGATAGAGGTGTCAAAGCTCAACCGCTATGACCTGGACATCTACGATTCGGACCGCACTCTGATAATGGACATTTCCGTGGACATTCCCGGCGACCTGACGGACCTGCGCGGCATTCTTAGCATGGCCGTGGGAATTTCCGTCACCCCGGCGGAAAACAGCCGCTCAGCGACGCTGACCATTATATACGACCTCGAGATGATGTAACCACCCCCGGCGCGGGGAACAGACCTTGACGGCAAAAGGCCCATGAGGATTGTTAATCCTCATGGGCCTTGCTTATTTTTTTACCTCAAACAAAGCCGCAGCCTTTGGAAATACCGGGGAAAAGTCAAGATATTTTTCCATGGCCCTGCCGAAAAACGTAATCATCGGCCCGTTTATCGCCGCGCACACGAAAGTACCGATGCCGATAATCCGCAATTGGCCAAAAAATATAAACGACAGGACAACCGACAGCAGAAAGCTGCATATATCATAGACATACTTTCCCTTGTACTTGCTCCAGCCCAGCAGTCCCGATACCTCCTTGACAAACAGCTCGGGAGCCTGCGGCGGAAAGTAGCTGTTAAACAAAAACGCTATGGCGACAGCCACAATCACAGAGCCCAGCGCGAAAATCAGGCACCGCTGCAAAATCGTAGGGTCCGTCAGGTTTACAAAGCATATCCTCGTAAACAGATTTACAAACAGTCCGAAAATAACCGCCGAGATAAAGGTCACTATAAATTCAAGCTTGAAGCGCCGCAGCAGAATAAAGGTTATCAGCACCAGGCCTCCCTGGCATATGTAGCACATTGTCCCCGGCGGGATGAAGCCCACGGCCTCGGAAAGCACGTAGGCCGGCGCGACGGTTGAGCCCAGGCCGAGATTCGACTTGGCCTGCACCACGGTCCCCAGCGCCAGCAGAACCGTCCCCAGCACGAAGGAAAGCTCCCCCCACCGCCCGAATTTCTTTTTTTCCATAGGCGTCCCCGTTAAAACTCCGCGTTGCCCACGGTCCTCGGGTGCAGCTCCACGTCGCGGATATTCGTGATGCCCGTAAGGTACATCACCATGCGCTCAAAGCCAAGACCAAAGCCGGCGTGGCGGCAGGAGCCGTAGCGGCGCAGGTCCAGATACCACCAGTAGTCCGCCTCGTCGAGCCCGAGCTCGGCCATGCGCGCGGTGAGCACGTCCAGCCGCTCCTCGCGCTGCGAGCCGCCGATTATCTCGCCTATGCCCGGCACGAGGCAGTCCGCCGCCGCGACGGTTTTGCCGTCGTCGTTCAGGCGCATGTAAAATGCCTTTATCTCCTTGGGATAGTCGGTGACAAAGACGGGGCGCTTGTACACCTGCTCGGTGAGATAGCGCTCGTGCTCGGTCTGCAAATCTATGCCCCATTCCACGGGGAAGTCGAACTTCCTGCCTGACTTTGTCAGCAGCTCCACTGCCTCGGTGTAGGTCACGCGGC
>CATJWA010000130.1 GCA_949744025.1 uncultured Eubacteriales bacterium | reverse complement strand
CCGGAGCTGGAAAGGGATTGCCGAAAGAAAATCCGTGTGTCGGCAGAGCATCTTCTTTCTCTGGTCAACGACGTCCTTCAGGTAAGCAGCCTTGATAGCGGCCGGCCGGCAGAGGCGGCGAAGCCATTTGACCTTTGTACAGTGCTGGAAGACTGTATCACGATTTTGTCCCCTCTGGCGGAGGAGAGGTCTATCCTGCTGGAGCTGGAGACATCCGGCCTGCGGCACAGAAGGGTAATTGGAAATCCGCTTCACTTAAAGCAGATCCTGATGAGTGTCATAGACAACGCTCTCAAATATAACCGGCCTCACGGCTCTGTATACGTCCGGGCAAGTGAGACCGCTTTCCATGAGGGGACTGCAAGCTGCCTTTTTGTTATTGAAGATACCGGAATCGGCATCGGAGAAGAATTTAAAAAGCACATTTTTGAGCCCTTTACCCAGGAGCACCAGAGTGCGAGAACAAACTATAGCGGCGCCGGGCTTGGCATGTCCATTGTAAAGAAGCTGGTAGACCAAATGAAAGGTACGGTTGAGGTAGACAGCCAGACAGGCAAGGGCAGCGTGGTCCGGATCACTCTGCCTATTCAGGTGAACCAGACACGGGAAGCGCATTCTCAGGAAGAAGAGCAGGGTGTACGGGACGACATAGCCGGGATGCGGGTTCTTCTGGTAGAGGATAATGAAATTAACTGTGAAATTATGGAGTTCATGCTGCGTGACGCAGGCGCGGAGGTTGTGACCGCAAACAATGGGAAATCCGCTGTGGACGCCTTTGAAGCATCCTCTCTCGGAACATTTGACTGCATACTTATGGATTTGATGATGCCGGTGATGAGCGGGTATGAGGCGGCCCGGGTGATCCGCGGTCTGGACCGGACGGATGCAAAAGCTGTGCCCATTATAGCGCTGTCGGCCAACGCATTTGAGGAGGATATCGCACTGGCTAAGGATGCAGGGATGGATGAGCATTTGGCAAAGCCGGTGGATATCCGCAGAATGTTCCGTGTCATGAGCCGGTTGCGAAAGTGACAGAGCAGGGAACGTATGATGGACGGACAGCTTGAATGCTGAAAACTGTGG
>CATJWA010000129.1 GCA_949744025.1 uncultured Eubacteriales bacterium | reverse complement strand
CCGTGGTGCTCCAGGCGGGCCTGCCCCTGGAGGGGATGAACCTCTATAACAACGGCTTTTCCGGGGGGCTGGTGGCCATTGTGCTCTACCCCATCCTCATCTCCCTGGTGAAGCGCCGCCGCCCGGTGCTGATGGAGGAGGATTTGTTCGCCATGTTCGACGAGGACGCCCCCCAGTCCCCAGAGGAGCTGCCCGGGCAGGAGCGCTGCGCCGGGGAGGACCGGCGCTCCGGGAAGGACAGGCGGTCCGGCGTGGATCGGAGGAGCGCCGAACAATGACAGCGCGGCCCGTCCCGGACGGAACTGTTCCCCCTCAAGTAGGCAGCGAAATAATTGAAAGAAAGTTCACAGCGCTGCGGCGCTGTGGCAACCGCAGATTCCGATTGGCCGCTAAAGCAACCGACCGGGATCTGCGGTTTTTATGCCGCTAAATACAGGTTGTATTTCTCCAGCGGCGTAAGGATGCCGAGATTGCGCTGCACACGATGGCTGTTGTAATAACGGATATAATTTTCGATCATATCCACCAACTCTTTCTTGGGAAAGAATGTTCGGCAACTGCGAATAGCAAAGGGCATGAGCCAACAGGCATTGTCAAACAAGCTGGAAACCCTTGCCGTCTATATCTGCCGTGGGTCTATATCCCGAATAGAGGATATGCAACGCACTGTAACCGATATTGAATTATACGGCCTTGCGGAAGTCTTAGGTGTGTCCGTTGATGAATTGTTCGACAGGGATAAGTAACCGCTTCCTTTTTAAATCGCAAAGGAAGGTCACCCGGCCTACGGCTCTAACCGCAAAGGGTATACCCTCCTATACGAAAGCAGGACGGCCTGCGCCGTCCCGCTCTCGGTGGTGTTTCATGGTGTTGGCTTTCTCTGCCCCATGGGTTATCGGATAACCGATAGTGGAGTACCCTTGTGGCTGTTCCTTTCCTGCTGATATAATTATACTATGAATGCCCTGCCTTGCACAGTTTAATTTCTGTGTTGGACTATTTAACTTTTATTAAAGCGCACACGTTTAATACACTCCTTTCAACCCACCGGGGTATTTCCGGTAAATTCAAAGCAATATATCAAATCATTGCAATATGGCTGTTGTGACCGTATGTACCCTAAATTTCCCTATCCCTGTCTTTTTTTAAAGCCCGGAAACCATTGAAATCACTGGCCTGTACCCTAAATTTCTCTTGTCACATGGTTAATGACTGCTTCCCGCAGGCATTGCAGCGCTTGAAAAAACCGTCGAGGTTAAAGGCCACGCGCGGCAGAAATCCCACGTCCTCCATAAGCGTGAACAGCGGAAAAAATATCGCCATCGGCGGCAGCATCACCGCCACAACCCAGGCCGCCGTCTTATACACTCCCTCACACAGCAGCGACACAAGCCGCGCCGGAAGGCCAATCGCCGTCAGCGCCGCGCCCAGCACGTCGCCTATCCAGAACAACCCGCGGGATAACAGCTGCGACGGATAGTTTGCCCCGCTTATCGTCAGCCACAGCGCCCCCGCCAGCAGCATGAGCATTGCCGCCCAGCCCCAGACCCTGTGCGTAAGCAGGCGGTCTATCCTTCCCTCCCGCGCCGTACCGCGCGGTGTTTTTGATACGACCTGTCCGCAGATGCGCCCCGCGCTGTCGCTGATGCCCTGCGCGCTCAGGTCCGACAGCTTTTGCCGGTCTATCCCCAGCTCGCCGAGGCTGCTCATCGCCGCGTCCCTCGCCCGGCAAAGCTCCTCGTCGTCAAGGTCCATACCCATGTGCCTGTGCAGGCTTTCCATAAGCGACGGGTCCGCCTCGCATACGCGCGCAGCCAGCCATTGCGGCGGAAGCGGCGGGCGGTAGGCGTCAAAATAGTCTGTCAGCGGCTGTATGGCGCGCTCAATCTCACAGCCGCAGCAGAAGGAACGCGGCCGCGTGCCTCGGAGCTGTTCAAGCGCCGGCAGCAGCGCGTCTATCCCGTTTCCCCGCCCCGCGCTCATTCCCAGAACGGGCACGCCGAGAATTCGGCTGAGCGCCTCAAGGTCCACGCTGACGCCCTTCCGCTCCGCCTCGTCAAGCAGGTTGACGCATACAATCACATTGCCGCAGATTTCAAGTATCTGTAAAGCAAGATTCAGGTTCCGCCGCAGGCAGGTTGCGTCGCACACAACCACCACCGCGTCGGCCTCGCCGAACAGCAGCAGGTCGCGCGCCACTGCCTCCTCCGCCGAGCGTGCCATCAGAGAATATGTACCCGGAATATCCGCAAATATCCAGCTCTGTCCCCCTCGCCTGAGCGTGCCGTAGGCGCTGCCCACAGTCTTGCCGGGCCAGTTGCCCGTGTGCTGCCTCATTCCCGTCAGGGCATTGAACAGCGTGGACTTTCCCACGTTTGGGTTGCCGGCCAGCGCTATCAGGCGCGTGTTTTCTCCTTTGAGCAAATTTCCGTCGGCGTTTTTCGCCCCCGCGCCGACGCTGCTGCTTGTAAGACCCATTCGTATTCCCCCTCATAAAGGTGCTTACGCACATACTATGCTCCGCGCCTCGCTCTTGTTAAAAATATCTCCCCCGAAACAATATGCCCGCCCCAAAGGGGCGGGCAAAAAAGTGCGTCAGTCCGTTTTACGGCTTTGCCGCGGCTTCTATAAGAATACTCGCGGCGTCCTCACTGCGCAGCGCGATAACCGTGTCGTGTATCAGATACGCCACAGGGTCGCCTGAACAGCTCCGGAACAGCGCCCGCACCGGCGAACCCGGCGCGAAGCCTATGTCCATGAGTCTGCGGCGCATTGCCCCCGCGGTGTTGAGCGCGCTGACAATCGCTCCGCTGCCGCACTTTAAGCTGCTTAATGTATTTACGGGCGGCATAGTCATCCTTCTTGTTAGTTATTAAAGTAGGAAACAGATTCCCATAGCATACTATGCCGCATGGACTCAATGTGCGCAAAGTCCCCCTGCGCTAATTGCAGATATACGGCAAGCAGGCACGCAGTTAATATTTGCAAAACCGAGGGAATAGTGTTATACTAAAGGTTAAAAAAGGAGGCGGTGCATATGCCGACACGCGCACAGCTAAAAGAAAACGCAAAAAATGCAATGCGCAATAATAAACCAAACGTAATGCTAATTGCGCTGGTTTATCTTCTCATCGTATACGTTCTGGAAATTCTCAGCTACAAAGTGATGTTCCCCGGAATGAGCTTCTCCGACGTTGTTATTTCCTTGAGCCGGGGCCGTATTCCTCCAATCAAGTATCCCGCTATGGTACAGCTTATACAATTTGCGATATCCATTATGTCCATGATGCTCGCCGTGGGCATGACCTCGGTGTGTCTGAATATCAGCCGATTTAAAAAGGCCGATTTCGGCAGCCTGTTCGACCCCTTCGGCCTGTTCTTCAAGTTCCTGTGGCTGAATATACTTATGAGAATATATATCTGGCTCTGGTCCCTGCTTTTCATCATCCCCGGCATAATCGCGCAGTACCGTTACAGCATGGCTGTGTATATAATGCTGGATAACCCTGAATACTCCGCCTCGGAGTGCATCCGGCGCAGCAAGGAAATGATGGACGGCAAAAAGCTTGACCTGTTCGTCCTTGAGCTGAGCTTCATCGGCTGGGCCCTGCTGTCAATCATCCCCTTTGTGAGCCTGTATGTTCTTCCGTACATGGAGACAACAACCGCCAATTTCTATAACGCCCTGAGCGGCTATATTCCCGAGGCCGGCTACACCGTCCACGACGACAACGGCCCGAGCGGCGGCACAGGCTGGGACAGCAAAAAGGACCCATGGGACTGAGGAAGGGCCAGATATGCCGTCATCCGCCCAGCTCAGGGCTGACGCGCATCCCTCGGCCACAATCACAGGAAAGCCCTCAAGCCGCAAAAATCCCGTGTCAAATGACACGGGATTTTTTGCTATCCGTTTTCCGTCGGCGGCACAGCCTCGACCGGCGCGGTCTCGCCGCCCTCGGTCTCCGGCAGGACTTCCCCCTGCGTCGTCCCCTCCGTCTCCGGAGACGGAGCCTCACCCTGCGCAGGCCCCTCCGTCTCGGTCGGAGCCTCGCCCTGCACCGGCTCCACGGGCTCGGGCTGAACTTCACCCTGCGAGCCTTCATCGTCCTCCTCGGGCTCCCCGCTCTCCTCCGGCTCGGGGCTCTGATGGTACGCGCTGTAGTCCACAACCAGATCCGCCCCCGTAAACGTGCCGTCAAGCTTGCTCATGGCGCGCGCATATTCCTCGCTGCCGGGCTCATAGGGACGGGGCTGATAGTTGTTCACCCCCGGCTCGCTCGACAGCTCGCAGGGAATAAGCTCCATGCCTCCAAGGCTGACGCCGCCGTCAATATCGCGCACGGCGGTTATCTGAATTATCGCCGTGTCCCTGTCTCGCGGCGACGTGTTGCCGCCAAAGCTCCAGTTGCCTAAGCTGTATAAAATCACGCCCTCGCCGTATTCCTCCACCCTTTGCAGCACATGCGGGTGGCTGCCGTAGACAATATCCGCCCCCGTGTCAATCGCCGCGCGGCCGACGGTCTGCTGGTCCGCCGTTGGACGGTAGCCGCCCTCAATGCCCCAGTGCAGCGCCGCGACGACAAGCTCCGCGCCCGCCTCCCTGAGCTCCGCCACTCCCTTCTCAACGTCCTGTACATTGGGATAGAGCTTTGAATAAACTCCGACCTTCAATCCTCCGCCGCGCTCGTAAATATACCATCCTCCGTCTGGAGCCCAGCACACGCCCGCGGCGTCCAGCGCGTCCTTTGTATCCTGCGCGCCCTGCTCGCCGTAGTCCATGAAGTGGTTGTTTCCCAGCACGACAAGCTCCACACCGCCCTCCGAAAAAACCCCGGCATACTCCGGGTCTGCCTTGAAGGTAAACGTCCCCCCGTTCGAGGTCTGCGCCGTGGTGAAGGTGCCCTCCATGTTCGCAATCGACAGGTAGTCGCTTTCAAAATACTGCACCGTCTCCGCAAATGGGAAAGCGTAGTCCTCCCCCACGATTGTCTCGAAAGCGCGGGCGCTGCCCTTATGGTGCTGGCTGCTGGCTATGGTACAGTCGCCGACAAAGGATATGACAAATTCCTCCGGCTGCGGCTCCGGGGTTGGCTCTGGTGTCGGCTCCGGAGCAGGAGTGGGTACAGGCGTGGGGCTCGGTGACGGTTCCGGAGCTGCCGCCGCTGCCCGGTCCGGTGTCGGCGCCGGAGCCGGTACTGCCGCGCGTGAGGTACATGCGCCCAGCATAAACAGCGCCAGCGCCAATATAAAAACGGTCTTTCGCATTGCCATGGTCTTTCTCACTCGTTCGCACTGTAGCTGTAGCCTATCGACAGGTTCTGCCCCGTAAAGGTTCCGTCAAGCTTGGACAATGTGCGCTCAAATTCCTCGCTCCCCTCCTCATAGGGCACCGGCTGGTAATTGTTGCCGTTGACCTCGCCGGAGCTGGCGCAGGGTATGTGCTCGCGCTCGACTATGCTCACCGTGCCGTCGGCCGCGCGCTCTACGGTAAGCCGCAGAATGAAGGTGTCCTTATCCCTCGGGTTGGTGTTGCCGCCGAAGGTCCAGTTGCCCATGCTGTAATAGATGTAGTGCCCCTTGTATTCCTCCACGG
>CATJWA010000128.1 GCA_949744025.1 uncultured Eubacteriales bacterium | reverse complement strand
GACAGAGAATAAACAAGGATATGGTAATCCGAGCAGCCTTTGAGCTGGCAAGAATCGGCGGTCTGGAGAATGTGACGCTCAAGGATATCGCCTCCATGCTCGGCTGCTCCGTTCAGCCGGTTTACAGCTACTGCCGCAGCATGGACGGACTGCGCAGCGAGGTATGCCGCATAGCAGGAGACTTCGTGCGCGAATACGTCGCTGCCCGCACGGACAAGACCGACCCGTTCCGCAGCACCGGCCGCGCCTACATCCGTCTGGCGGGCGAGGAGGGGAATATTCTGCGCATGTTTCTCTTTCGCCGAAGGGAAAATATCTCGGGGCTCGGCGCGCTCTACGCCTCCGAGACCGACCCGCGGCTGCCCGCCGCCATCGCCTCACAGCTTGGGCTCCATGAGGAAACCGCCCGTCGGCTGCATCTGAACATGCTTGTGTACACGCTCGGCCTGTGCTCCATATTTTCCGTAACCGCCCCCGGGCTGCCGGTGGAGGAGATTTACCGGCAGCAGGATGCGGCCTTTGACGCTTTTCTCAGGGCTGCAAGAGAGGAGGAAAAACATGAATAATAACATTCTCATCACTTACAAAAGCGCTACTGGCTTTACTCGTGAGTACGCCGAAGCAGCCGCGGCGAGCCTCGGCTGCCCATGTGCGGAGCTGAGCGGCGTTTCCCCGCGGCAGGTGCCTGCCGGCGGAATTCTTGTATTCGGCGCCCGCCTGCACGCGGGAAAGCTTGACGGACTAAAGCGGGCCTTGTCCCTTTACCGCAGCTCACAGGCCCGACGGCTCGTCGTGTTCGCCACAGGCGCTTCGCCCGCCGGATTCGAGGACGTCGAGCGGGAGATGTGGGAAAACAATCTCGGTCCCGAGCTGCTCGGCAGCGTTCCCCATTTTTATCTGCCCGCCGGCCTGCGCTATGAAAGCATGGGCCTCGGCGACCGCATGATGATGCGCGCCCTGCAAAGCTTCATGCGCCGAAAAAAAGACAAAACCGAGCATGAGCTGCAGCTCCAGCGCATGATTTCCGCCTCCTATGATATCTCCTCTCCGGAATATCTCGAGCCTATGCTCGCGCTGCTCCGCGCCGGTATCTGAGCCCGTTCCGAGCCTCCAGGTCAAATCCGCGCAAGCTGTTAAAACGTAAATTTTTTCTGTCCGGCCCCCGAAGCCTTTGACTTGTCCGGAAATTTGTTGTATTATAAACTTATTATAATACCGCCGCGAAAGTTACCGCGGCTTTGGGAGGAGTGTCCGGCTTGTCCACACCCAAAAACCTTTCCGCACAGCAGGGCCTTGAGCTTATTGCTCAAAAGCTCGATGAGCTGTCCAGCTGTCTCGAGCAGCTTGAAAACAACCCCGACCGCACAGGCAGCCTCCCCGGCGTACCATGGAACGAACGCTTTGCCGCAACTATCGCCGACATGCGCGAAAACGTAGCGGTCCTTGAGCGTTTCGCCGCTGTCTCCGGCAGCACCGACGCGCCAGGAGTATAAATGCGCCGCAGCCATGAATACTTGTAATGTATACAAAACCTCCCTTGGCCGGATAGCCGTGGGAGGTTTTTTGCGCCTTTCTCAAAAACATATTGACAATTTCGTATTGGCCTCCTATAATTAAACCGTGAGTTTAATTATAGGAGGCCAATACCATGGCAAGACGAAAAAAACAGCCTGCGCAGGAACACCGAGGCGCCATAGCCGCAGCCGCGGCGGCGCTTTTTGAGGAAAAGGGCGTCGCGGCTGCCACCATGGACGATATAGCGCGCGCGGCAGGCTACAGCAAGGCGACAGTATATGTCTACTTCAAGAACAAGGATGAGCTTGTGTCCCTTCTCACACTTGAGAGTATGCGCCGCCTGCACGAGCATCTTTGCCGCGCGCTGGACGGCGCCAGGACCTCACGCGGGCGCTATGAGCTTATCTGCCGCGAGCTCACCGCCTATCACGCAAAGTATCCCTTCTACTTCAAAACCGCGCTCGAGACGATAAGGCTTGAGCCCGGCGCGGACACCGACGGAGGAGAGACATTTACCGTGGGTGAGGAAATAAACTCGCTCTTGGCCGGCTTTCTGCGCGAGGGGGCGCAGCGCGGCGAGCTTCGCCGCGGCCTTGAGCCTCTGCCGACTCTGCTCGCGTTCTGGGGCGCGCTGTCAGGACTTATAATGCTCGCTGAGAGCAAGGCCGAATATATTCAAAGCGCAACGGGCATGTCTGCCGGGCAGTTTTTGAATTACGGCTTTGAGCTTTTATACCGCGGTGTAGCCGCGGATGTCGGAGGAGGCAATGTACAGTGACAAAACTCAAAAGAAATATTCTGCTGTGCCTGTGCGCGGCGCTGCTGCTCACGGGTACGTTTTTCGGCATACGATACCTGAAAAGCCTGTCGGACTACCGCCGCGCCGTGGCAAAGATAAGCTTCGGGGATATAGACCCCACGGATGTACGAGACGGCATCTACACCGGCGAGTGCGACGTCGGCTTTGTTTACGCGCGCGTGAGGGTAACAGTGGACAGCGGAAGGCTGGTAAGCGTGGAGCTTTTGGAGCACAAAAACGGACGCGGCTCCCCTGCCGAGTCCATACTTGAGACGATGACCGAGCGGCAGAGCATATATGTCGATACCGTTTCCGGAGCAACAAACTCCAGCCTCGTACTGGAAAAGGCGGTTGAAACCGCGCTTCGTCAGGGACTCGAGGCGGGCTGAGGCTTATTTTTCGGCGAATTTTTCCGATATATGGTATATGAGAAAGTCTTCGGGAGGTTCCGCCATGTCAGATATGAGCGTAAATCATGCTGTCCCCGCCGCGGCGCAAATGCCCTCCGTTTCGGCACAGGGAATAAGTTCGTCCTCCTCAGCCCCGGCGAGCAGGCCGTCAGCCGACGTGCTGGACCTGTCCGATATCGGCCTGGGCAAAATAACACGCTATGGAAACGACAGCCCGCTTTCGTCCCAGATTCTGGGCTACGGCGGCGCCAAGGTCGAGCGCACCGACAACACGCAGCACTGCTTCGGCAACATGACGCAGCATTATACCGTCCACTGCGACTGGACCTATGTTGACCTTGTAAACCACACGATAACTCGCACCGTCTCGCACGGCGAGGGTATAAATTACTCCGACAGCGCCTCCGGAACAAGAGTGTCCGCTTTCGCAGGGGTAACAGCCAGCGTGACCTTCAGCGCCGAACGCTATTTCAGCGGTCAGCTTGACGACGTGGCCGGCGCGCTCACCGCCTCGCGGGAGGTCATGACGCAGCAGCTTAAAAACACCCTTCACGGCAGCGAGCTTGAGGATGGACTGAAAAAGTTCGAGGACATCTACTCCCAGAGCCGTGAGCGGGCGGCAAGCTCCTTTGCGGATATGCTCATGCGGTTTGCCGACAGGGACTCGAAAAGCGAGCTGATAGACAAGGCGCGAGAGAGTGTACGCTCCGTTTTCACCGCCTGCGAGGAGCGCTTTGCCGCGCTGTCCGCCGGCCTGGAATTCGGTGCGGGGGCGGATCTGTACGCGCTGACCGCACAGCTTCGCCACCTGAGCGCCTCCGGTTTTGAACACAGCTCGGAAAACGGCCTGTATTCCCTGCGCGAGCTGGACTTTGCCGCGGTGAGCGTCTCAGCCTGGCGCGGCATGGTCAGCTCCGCGTCCCGAGGCGGGGGCGGCAGCGAGGCGCGTCAGGCCCTGGCTGTGAGCTTTACGGCGATGAAGCTTGAGCTTATGGCAGCTCGCGGATTCATCGGCGGCGAAATGTCCGGCTTCCTCCGCTCCGGACTGGGCAATGTGCGCGAGCGGCTGCTTGGGGCAATGGATTCCTGTCTCGCGCTCCGCCGTGAAAATGGCGGCGGTGAGGACGTATACCCCGCCGCGGACTCGGACCTGTACGACAGCGTTTACGGCAGCGCCATGGATGCCTTTGGCATGAGCGGCGACGCCGTGTCCGCGCTGCGTGAGGGCGCGAGTACGGCTCGGGCACAGTTATCCGCCTCGCGCCTTACCGCCGCGCGCTTCAGTGCCGAAATAAGCGCCGGCGGCTATTGGGACAGCTTCAGCGGACGCGGCTACCGCTCCGGACTGTACTCCTACGCCGCCGAATGGCAGGGCTTTACCTCGCAGCTGTCCGCCGGCAGCATGAGCGCAAGAGCTTAAGAAACATCAAAAAGGAAGCCTTTTTCAAGGCTTCCTTTTTTGTTTTCACTTATTCTTGTCCCCCGGCCTGAACACCAGCGCAACCAAATAACCGAAGAATATCGCCGCGCAGATTCCGCCGGCAGCGGAGGTAAATCCTCCGGTAAAGGCGCCCAAAAGTCCCTTCTGCGAAACGGCCTCGCGCACGCCCTTCGCCAGCGTGTTGCCGAAGCCGGTGAGCGGGATGGACGCTCCGGCGCCTGCCCAGTCTATGAGCGGCTGATACAGGCCCAACGCGCCGAGCAGTACGCCCGCCACGACGTAGCAGGTGAGTATTCGCGCGGGGGTGAGCATCGTCTTGTCTATGAGAATCTGAGCTATGGCGCACAGCAGCCCGCCCACAACAAAGCACTTGATATACGGCAGAATCGTTTCCATCTCAGCTTGCCTCCTGAATGTTTTCTATCGCGACGGCGTGGCAGATGCCGGGTATCGTCTCACCCTGCATGGAGGTCGTCGGCGACATGAGCGCGCCCGTGGCCGCGAACAGTACGCGCTTCCACAGCCCCTCCTGCATACACTTGATGATGTGCCCCGCCAGCACGCTGGCCGAGCAGCCGCAGCCCGAGCCGCCTGCGTGGGTGTCCTGGAGCTTGACGTTAAAAATGAGTATGCCGCAGTCGGTGAAGATGTTGCTGAAATTCACCCCATCGTTCGCGAACAGCTCAGCCAATACGTCGTGGCCGAACACACCGAGGTCGCCGGTGATAACCGCGTCGTAATAGCCGGGCAGCCGTCCCGTGTCCGCGAAATGGGTCTTTAGCGTCTCGTAGGCCGCGGGAGCCATCGCCGCGCCCATGTTATTGGCGTCTGTCACGCCGGCGTCCACTATACGCCCCGTGGTGATGTGCGTGACGTGCGGGCCGCTGCCCGAGTTTTTGAGTATCAGCGCACCCGCGCCCGTGACGGTCCACTGGGACGTGGGTGTGCGCTGGCCGCCGTACTCCAGCGGCAGGCGGAACTGCCGCTCCGCCGAGCAGAAGTGCGAGCTGGTCAGCGCGCAGACCGTGTCCGCGAAGCCGCCGTCTATGCTCATGGCCGCCAGCGACAGGCTCTCGGCCATGGTAGAGCACGCGCCGTAGAGCCCGAAAAAGGGCACATTGGAGTCCCGCAGTGCAAAGGTGGAGCTCACGCACTGGTTGAGCAGATCGCCGGAAAAGATGTAGTCCAGCGACGAGGGCGCAGTCTGAGCCTTGTCGCAGGCCAGGTCAAAGCATTGCTTGAGCATGGTGCTCTCAGCTTTTTCCCAGCTTTTCTGTCCGAAATATGAGTCCTGGCTGATATAGTCAAACCGCTCGCGCAGCGGTCCTTCTCCCTCTTTTTTCCCGACCACGGCCGCGCCCGCGGCGATGCAGGGCGGATTTTGCAGGGCTATTGTCTGTTTGCCGATATGCTTGCCTGACATTTTAAGCCTCCGAAAACTTTTTATTTTGCAGTAGTTTTTCCGTTCCTGTCGAAAAAATTCACGCGCGGCGCTTTTCCTCCCGTTTTCGCGCAGGAATTTTTTACGCAAAAAATAATCGCGCGAAAAAAGCCTTGCCTTTTTCACGCTTATGGAGTAAAATAATATAGCTGAAAATTCAATAAG
>CATJWA010000127.1 GCA_949744025.1 uncultured Eubacteriales bacterium | reverse complement strand
GTAGTCGCAAGCTGCATATCGTTCGTTTCCATGCAAGCATGAAAACTCACTCATTACGCTGCTCCTCCTTTCCCCGCAAAACCCGGTTTTGAGGAGGCCCCGTTTATGGGGCGGCGCGGCGGTATATTTCTGTTGCACTTGTCCGAGGGTCACCCCTGGCGGGCGTTACCCGTTATCCTTGCCCTGCGGAGCCCGGACTTTCCTCACGCACTTCCTTTCGGAATGTGCCCGCGGTCGTTCGGCCTGCTTGCAGATGTGATTTTACACAAGTTGGACGCTATAGTCAACAAAAATGTTGTTTTTGCGTGGGATTAAGGCTATAATCGTGTATATAATTATAGGGGAACAAATAATGGAAGGTGAGGATACCTTGACTTTTGACGAATATTTTCAGTCCCTGCGCTCAGAGCGGGTCGCTGTGGTCGGCACGGGCGTGAGCAATATGCCGCTTATAAGGCTGCTTGTGAGCTACGGCTGCGGCGTTACGGCCTGCGACATGCGCACTCGCCCGCAGCTCGGCTCTGCCGCGCGGGAGCTTGAGGACATGGGAGTGAAGCTGCGCCTGGGCGCGGACTATCTTGAGGATATGCACTTTGACGTTGTGTTCCGCACCCCGGGGCTGCATCCGAACGCGCTGGAGGGCGCTAAAAAAAACGGTGCCGTGATAACCAGCGAGATGGAGGCGTTTTTCGCGCTGTGTCCGTGCAGGACCATAGCCGTAACCGGCTCGGACGGCAAGACGACGACCACGACGCTGATTTCCGAGCTCCTGAAAAAACAGGGTTACACGGTGCACCTGGGCGGCAACATAGGCAAGCCCCTGCTTGCCGAGGTGCCGGAGATGAAAAAAATCGACATCGCAGTGCTGGAGCTGAGCTCATTCCAGCTTCACGGCATGGACTGCCGTCCCGACACGGCGGTGGTGACGAATGTTTTCCCGAACCACCTGGACGTACATCCGAGCTATGAGGACTATATCTGGGCTAAAAAGAGCATTTTCAGCCGCCAGGGGGCGGACTGCCGTCTGGTGCTCAACCGTGACAACGAGATAACGCGCTCGTTTGAGCGGGAAGCTAAAGCGGATATCCTGTGGTTTTCGCGCATGGAGGCTGTGGAGAGCGGCTATAGCTGCACGGACGGCGTGATACGCCGCGGCGGCGTGAGGATAATGGACGCGGACGAAATACGCCTGCCGGGCGCGCACAATATCGAGAACATGATGGCGGCCTTCGCGGCGGTGGACGGCCTTGTCAGCGCGGAGAACTGCCGGGCGGTGGCACGCTCCTTTGCCGGCGTTGCCCACCGCCTGGAGCTTGTACGCACCCTGCGCGGAGTGAGGTATTACAACGACTCGATAGCCTCCAGCCCGACGCGCACGGCGGCGGGGCTGCGCTCGTTCAAGGAAAAAACCATACTCATTGCCGGAGGGCATGACAAGAACATACCCTTTGACGGACTGGCGCGCGAGATAACCGGGCGCGTCAAGGCGCTGTTTCTCACGGGCGAGACGGCGGAGAAAATCCGCGACGCCGTGCTTGAGGCGGAGAGGGAGGCGGGTTACGGCCCGCCGGTGTATGTGCTCGAGGGCTTTGAGGAGACTGTGCTTGCCGCGTCGAATTACGCGCAGGAGGGCGACGCGGTGCTGCTCAGCCCCGCGTGCTCGTCCTTTGACCGGTTTAAGAACTTTGTCGAGCGCGGAGACACGTTCAGAAAAATTGTGGAGGGTCTGGAATAAGATGGATTACGCACAGCTTGCCTCGGAGCTCGGCTCCGCCTGCGGTCCCTCGGGCTATGAGGACGCGGCCAGAGAGAAAATTGCGGAATATTTAAGTCCGTATGCCGACGAGATAAAGACGGATGCCATGGGCAATATAATCGCCATGCGGCGCTGCGGAAAGCAGGGCGCGCGCTGCCTGATGCTCTGCGCGCACATGGACGAGGTCGGTTTTGTGGTGACGGGGCATGAAAGGGGCTATCTGCGCTTTGCTTGCCTCGGCGGCGTGGACGCGCGTATGCTCCCAGCCTGCGAGATGCGCGTGCTCACGCCGGAGCCGCTTTACGGCGTGGTGGACGTGATGCCTGTACACGCGCTGACGAAGGACGAGCAGGGCAAGCCCCTGCCGGCGGACAAGCTTTTTATCGACGTGGGACTTTCTCAGGAGCAGGCCGAGCAGCTCGTGCCGCCGGGGACTCCGGTGGTCTACGGCGGAGGGGTGCAGCGCCTGGGCGCGGAGATGCTCTGCGGCAAGGCGATGGACGACCGCTCCTGCGCGGCGATAATAATAAAGCTGATGGAGGCGCTGAAAGGCGCGGAGCTTGATATGGACCTGTGCTGTCTTATCAGCACGCAGGAGGAGCTGGGTACGCGCGGGGCCGTGACAGGAGCCTACAGCGTTTCTCCGGACTGGGCCATAGTTTTGGACGTGACGCACGCCGAAACGCCCGACGCGCCCAAGCACAGGACCTTCAAGTCCGGCGGCGGCGCGGCCATAGGCGTGGGGCCGAATTTCAACAAGCGTCTGACGGACGCCATAATCGGCACTGCAAAGGAATGCGGCCTTGAGTATCAGCTTGAGGTGATATCCGGCAACAGCGGGACGGACGCATGGCCGATACAGGTCAGCCGCTCCGGCGTGGCCGCTGCGCTGGTGTCCCTGCCGCTGAAGTACATGCACTCGCCGGTGGAGACGCTGAAAATATCCGACGCGGAGAATATAATCGAGCTGCTGACGAAATTTATACTGCGAGCGGGGGAGGTGCTGTGAAATGCTGGACACTTTGAAAACGCTCTGCTACCTCAGCGGAGTTTCCGGAGCGGAGGACGAGGTTCGCGACTATATCCTTGAGCGCGTGATGCCGCACGCGGACGAGCTGTTCTCGGACGCTATGGGGAACCTTATCGTATTCAAAAAAGGCGCAAAAACGCCGGAGCGGAGGCTGATGCTCTGCGCGCACATGGACGAGGTGGGACTCATTGTCACAGGCTACACGGACGACGGCTATCTGCGCTTTGACTGCGTGGGCGGAATTGACAGGCGCGTGCTCATAGGAAAGCGGGTCTATGCCGGCGCGGACAGGCTCGACGGCGTGATAGGAATCAAGGCGTATCATCTCGTTGACAGGGACGAGGAGGAGCGTGTGCCGAAGGTTGACGAGCTGTACATCGACATCGGCTGCACGGACAGGCAGCAGGCCGAGCGGACCGTCTGCCTCGGGGAGCGCTGCGTGTTCTACGACTCGATAGTCGAGTTCGGCGACGGCTTTTTGAAGGCCAAGGCCATAGACGACCGTGTCGGCTGCGCGGCTATGGTAAAGCTTATAGAAAGCGAATTGCCCTGCGATGCGTATTTTGCGTTCACGACGCAGGAGGAGGTTGGGACCCGCGGAGCAAAAACCGCGGCGTACGGCGTCCGTCCGGACGTGACGCTTGTGCTCGAGGGTACGACGGCGACGGATGTGCCGGACATAGGCGAGGGCAAGAGGATATGCAGCGCGGGAGACGGCGTGGTGATACCCTTTATGGACGGCGGAACGCTGTATGACAGGCAGCTATACGCCGTGCTCACGCGTATAGCGGACGAAAACGGCATAAAGCATCAGACAAAACGCCGCATTGCCGGTGGCACGGACGCCGCCGCGGTGCAGCGCAGCCGCGCGGGAGTGCGCACGGCTGCAATAGCCTGCGCGGTGCGGAACATCCACTCGCCTGCGAGCGTGGGGAAAATCTCGGAGTTTGAGGACCTTCTTCGTCTTGCGCGGCTGTTCATGGAGGAGCTGGCGCGCGGGGACAGCGACTGAATAAAGCGCGAATTATGTACAGGCCGGCGCGCATACAATTCAGGCAGAGGTGATAGCCATGCCCCTGCCGCGCCGGTACAGGCTCAGATATATAAGATACGCGCGCCCAACGGGGGCGCATATGACAGAAAACCAGTTGGGCAGGATGGTATTATGCGCGCTGCTTGCGGGGATAGCCGTTTTCATGTTCAAGTCAGGGGCCTATCTCAAGCAGCTGGCGGGGGAAATTGCCCTGTCGGATGCCAGCGACCTTGTGATATTGGCTATAAACGACGTGATAAACCGAAAAATGTCGGAGGGGGAGTACGATTACGACTATTTCGTCTCCCTGGAAAAGGACAATGCCGGGGGAATAACGGCGATAACCGCCAACATGGTGGAGATAAATGCCTTTGCCTCTCAGGTGCTCGACGACGTTGTTCACGCCGCCGACAGCGGGGAGCTGGATGTGGGAATACCGTTGGGGAACCTGCTGGGCTTCAATCTCTCCGTCGGCAAGGGGCCGAGGGTGCCGGTGAAGATAGTGATGCTCACCTCCTCCCACGCGGATTTTAAAAACGAGCTGGTGTCGTCAGGGATAAACCAGACCAAGCACCAGATGATACTTGAAATAGTTGTGGACATAGACATTCTCGTGCCCTGGGAAACGCTGTCCACGCAGGTGGTAAGCCGCACGCTCATTGCCGAGACGGTGATAGTCGGCGGAGTGCCGGATACATTTGTGAATGTGGGGAAAAACGATGGATGAAATACAAAAGAGGATACTTGCCCTGCGCGCCGAGGTGGCCGAGCACAGCAGGCGCTATTACGACGAGGACGCGCCGACAATTTCGGACTTTGAGTACGACAGGCTGATACACACACTCGCGGATTTGGAGGATCAGTACCCGCAGTTTAAAAGCGCTGACTCGCCGACACAGCGCGTCGGCGGCACCGTCAGCGCGAAATTCTCGCCCGTGCACCATGAGGCGCCGCTTGAGAGTCTGGCGGACGTTTTTTCCTACGACGAGCTTTTCGCTTTCGGACGGCGTGTGGACGACGCGCTGGAGGACGGACACAGCTACGACGTTGAGCCGAAGATAGACGGGCTGTCCATTGCCCTTGAGTATGTAAACGGACGCTTTGTCCGCGGCGCGACGCGCGGCGACGGTATTGACGGCGAGGACGTGACGGAGAACCTGCGCACGATACGCTCTCTGCCGCAGACGCTTAAGGGTGCGCCGGAGCGGCTTATTGTGCGCGGCGAGGTGTACATGGCCAAGGACACCTTTGCCGAGATAAACCGTCTGCGTGAGATAAGCGGCGAGCCGCCGCTGGCAAACCCGAGAAACGCCGCCGCCGGTTCCCTGCGCCAGCTTGACGCGAAGGTTACGGCGGAGCGGCGGCTTGACCTGATAGTTTATAACATTCAGATTCCGCAGGAAGGATATCAGACCCACTCCGAGACGCTTGACGCGCTCGCGGCTATGGGCTTTGACGTTGTGCCGTACAAGGTGTACGATAACATTCATGACTGCGTTGAGCGTATAGACTGGATAGGCGAGAACCGAGACAGCTTCAAATACGAGATGGACGGCGCGGTTATAAAGCTCAACGGTCTTGAGCAGCGGCGGATAATGGGCAGCACGTCCAAGGCTCCGCGCTGGGCGGTGGCGTACAAGTACCCGCCGGAGAAAAAGGAAAGCCGCGTGGTTGACATCGCGGTGCAGGTCGGGCGCACGGGAGTGCTCACGCCCAAGGCGGTTATCGAGCCCGTGCGTTTGGCGGGCACGACGGTGACAAACGCCACGCTGCACAATCAGGACTTTATAGACAAGCTGGACGTGCGCGTGGGCGACACGGTGCTTGTGCGCAAGGCGGGGGAGATAATCCCCGAGGTAATAGACGTAATACGTGACAAGCGTCCCGAGGTGACAATTCCGTTCAGGCTGCCGAAGTGCTGTCCGGAGTGCGGCAGTCCGGTGCTCAGGGACATCGACGGCGCGGCCATGCGCTGTACGGGAGCGGAGTGTCCCGCGCAGCGGCTCAGGAATATTGTCCACTTTGCCTCAAAGGAAGCCATGGATATCGACGGTCTGGGCCCCGCCGCGGTGGAGAGCCTTGTCGCGGCGGGACTCATATCCACGCCGGCGGACCTTTACTACCTTGAGCCCGAGCCCGTCGCGGCGCTGGAGCGCAAGGGTAAGAAGTCCGCGGAAAACCTCATTTCTGCGATAGAGGCCAGCAAGAGCCGCGGCCTTGCCCGGCTGCTGTGCGCCTTTGGAATAAGGCAGGTGGGGCAGAAGGCGGGAAAGGTGCTGGCAAAATACTACGCAGGGCTCGACGAGCTCATGGCCGCGGGCGAGGAGGAGCTGACAGCGATACCCGATATCGGTCCTGTGACCGCCGGATATATTTCTGAGTGGTTTGCCAATCCCCAGTCACAGCACCAGATACGGCTGCTGCGCGAGGCGGGAGTTTCCTTCGAAAGCGGGGAGGAGACTGTGGACAACCGCTTCGCGGGGAAAACCTTTGTGCTGACGGGGGCGCTGGAGCTGTTTACGCGGGATGAGGCCAGTGAGATAATTGAGAGATTCGGGGGGCGGGCTTCGTCCTCCGTGTCAAAGAAAACAAGCTATGTCCTTGCCGGAGAAAACGCGGGGTCCAAGCTGACCAGAGCTCAGGAGCTTGGAATTGAGATAATTACGGAGCAGCAGTTCAGGGAAATGATAGAATAAGTCCAAAAAACGCTCACGGGACAGCTTGTGTCCCGTGAGCGTTTTTTTGCGGTTTACAGATACTCGATTACGCCGATGGCTTTTACACCCGCGCCGACGTGGCAGCAGATGCTTATGGGCAGGCGGTAGAGGTTGATGCTGTCGTCATGAAAATGTCCGCGCACCTGCTCCAGCCATTCCTGTGCGGGGCCAGGGTCGCCGGAGTAGGCCGTTGCTATGCGCGCCTGTCTGCCGGCGAAGCGGGTTTGCAGGTCCTTTTCAACTGCCTCGAGCATCGTTTTTTCGGCGTGGGCCATGCCGCGCACCTTGGCGAAGGCGTCAAGCTTCTCGCCCTGAATCTGAAGCACGGGCTTGAGGCCGAGCACCGTGGCCAGCGCCGCACCCGCGGCGGTTACGCGGCCGCTTTTTTTAAGCAGCTCAAGCGTGTTTACGGCCAGATAAATGCTCGCGTCAAAGGCCGTGGCCTCCAGCCTTGCGTGAATTTCCTGCGCGGACATGCCCTGCTCAGCCATTTTCAGCGCGTCAAGCACGGACTGGCGCTGGGAGATGGAAATGCGCTTGTTGTCCGCGACGAGCACGCGGCCGTCATAGCCCTCGGCCAGCGCCTTGGCCGTGCCGCACGAGCCGCTCAGCGCGGAGGACATGGGGATATGTATAACATAGTCGTTGGTCCTGAGCGCGTCATCCCACAGCGAGAGTATCGACTGCGGCGAGGGCTGGGAGGAGGAGACATCGTCGCCGCCGGCAAGCATCTCAAAAAAATGCTCGTATGTACAGGAAACGCCCTCAAAATAGTCCGTCTCATTGACGATAAAGGGCATCGCAAGCAGACGTACGCCGAGCGAGTCCGCCTCCTCCTGCGTCATGCTGCTGTTTGTGTCGGTTACTATTGCAATTTTGCTCATATAAAACTCCTGATTTTAATTCGTTATTTAAACAAAGCATAGTATAAGATTTTCTCCGCCGCATGTCAAGCCATTGGAGAAAGGATTATTTGACTTTATCCGACTTGGTGTTATAATTATTCCATAACTGTTGAAAAAATAGGGAGAAGCCTGTATGAGAACTGTTAAAGCCGCCGATGTCACGGAGACTGTGGCGCGGCTGTGCATAAAGGCCAACCGCGAGCTGCCGGAGGATGTGAGCGCCGCGCTGAAAGCCGCGCGTGCTGCGGAGAGCTGGCCGCTGGCCGAAAAATCACTGGGAATACTCTGCGAGAATCTTGACCTTGCGCGTGAGAAATGCCTGCCCATATGCCAGGACACGGGTCTTGCCTGCGTATTTATCGAGTTGGGGCAGGAGGTGTACATAGACGGCGATTTGGAGCAGGCCGTGAACGAGGGCGTGCGCCGCGGCTACGGAGAGGGCTATCTGCGCAAGAGCGTGGTGGGCGACCCTCTGCGCCGCGTGAACACCAACGACAACACGCCCGCGTTTGTAACGGTACACCTTACATCCGGAGACGGACTGCGGATAACGGTCCTGCCCAAGGGCTTCGGCAGCGAGAACATGAGCCGCCTGCAAATGCTCAAGCCCTCGGACGGTGTGCAGGGCGTTCGGGACTTCGTTATTGAGACGGTGCGTCTGGCGGGGGCCAATCCCTGTCCGCCGGTGGTTGTCGGCGTCGGGGTCGGCGGCTGCTTTGACAAGGCGGCGTATCTGGCAAAAAAGGCCCTGCTGCGCCCGCTTAACGTGCCGAATCCCGACCCGTGGTACGCGGCTTTTGAGCGCGAGCTGCTTGAGGCTATAAATTCGCTCGGTATAGGCCCACAGGGCTTTGGAGGGCGCACAACGGCGCTTGGACTTGCGATAGAGTATGCGCCCACCCACGTGGCCGGACTGCCCGCAGCGGTGAATATGAGCTGCCACGCGACGCGACGCGCTTCGGCGGAGCTTTAAGCCCGCTTTCAGGCTGTTGCCGCTGTTCCGGACCCGGCGCGCGGTAACGTTATTGAAATTTTAATCGGGGAGAAAATTATGGAGTACAGACTTACAACGCCGGTTACGGCGGAGATGCTCGCGCCGCTGAGGGCGGGGGACACGGTGCTGCTGTCAGGAACGGTGTACACCTCGCGCGACGCGGCGCACAAGCGGCTGTGCGGGCTTCTGGCGGACGGCGGGGAGCCTCCGTATGAGCTGGCAGGCAGCGCGGTTTACTATGTCGGACCCACGCCGGAGCGTCCAGGCGAGGTTATCGGAGCGGCGGGGCCCACGACCTCGGGCCGTATGGACGCGTATTCACCTGAGCTGCTGGATTTGGGCCAGAAGATAATGATAGGCAAGGGTACGCGCTCGCAGGCGGTTATTGACGCGATTGTGAGAAACGGCGCGGTGTATCTCGGGGCGGCAGGCGGAGCCGGCGCAGTGATGGCTGAGGGTATCAAGTCCGCTGAAATGGTATGCTGGGAGGATCTCGGCTGCGAGGCCGTGCGCCGGCTGACAGTGGAGGACCTTCCGCTGACGGTGGTTATTGACCCGAAGGGCAACGACCTGTACAAATCCGGTCCCGCGGCCTATCTGGCAAGTATTGAAAAGGGAGTAACGCAAAATGCCGATTAAGATACCGAACCAGCTTCCCGCGACAAGGGTGCTCACGGGAGAGAACATCTTTGTCATGACGGAGACGCGCGCGATGACGCAGGATATCCGTCCGCTGCAAATACTGCTGCTCAACCTCATGCCCACAAAGATAGACACGGAGACGCAGCTCTGCCGACTGCTGGGCAACACGCCGCTTCAGGTGGAGCTGGAGCTCATGCAGACGCGCAGCCACGAGGCGAAAAACGTCTCGCAGGAGCACATGCTCAAATTTTACACGGACTTCGACAAGGTCTGCCACCGGTATTTTGACGGCATGATAATAACCGGCGCGCCGGTGGAGAAGCTGGAGTTCGAGCAGGTAGATTACTGGCCGGAGCTGTGCAGAATAATGGAGTGGAGCAAGACGCATGTCCACAGCACCTTCCACATCTGCTGGGGAGCGCAGGCCGGGCTTTACTACCATTACGGAATAAAAAAATACCTTTTGCCGGAAAAGCTCTCCGGAGTGTTCGCGCACAGTGTGGACCGCCGCTCGTCGATGCTGCTGCGCGGCTTTGACGATGTGTTCATGGTGCCGCACTCGCGCAATACCACGGTGAGGCTTGAGGATGTGGAGGCTTGTGAAAAGCTGAAAATACTCGCAACCTCGGACAAAGCGGGCGTGTATGCCATGGCGACCGAGGGAGGACGGCAGATTTTTATCACCGGACACTCCGAGTACGACCCCGATACCCTGCAAAAGGAGTATATACGCGACAAAAAGCTGGACCCTGACACAAAAATTCCCGAAAACTATTTTCCGAACGGAGACGACACGCAAAGCCCCGTAGTGACCTGGCGAAGCCACGCCAGCCTGCTGTACCAGAACTGGCTTAACTACTTCGTCTACCAGACCACGCCGTATGATGTGACGGAGATAGAGCCGTTTGCGTAAGCGTGAAAAAGATGGCGCGTCACCTCAGGCGACGCGCCATCTTTTTCAAAAGTAAAAGCTCAATTATTCACTCAAATCAAATCCAGCACGAAGGTCAGCAGGACGAAAGCCAGAGCCACCCACTTGGTGTACTTGGCGAGCTTGGCGTCCAGCGTCTTGGACTGGGCCTTGGCCGAAAAACCGCCGCCGGCGCTGTTGCCGCCGATGGCGCCGGAAAGTCCCGCGCTCTTGCCGCTCTGGAGCAGCACGATGGCAATCAGGAATATGCCGCAAAGAAGCTGAATGATGGTTACGATGAGTTTAAGTGCAGTCATTTGTTACATCCTTTCAATCTGAAATGGGCATAAACCCACATTTATCCGATAATCACCACGATATAATAACACAAGACAGCGGCCATTTCAAGCCTTTTGTGTAATTTAGAGCGAAAAAATCCAGTGCTGTCACCAAACCTGCCAGCGCAGTACAAAGGCGGTCAGATACAGGGTCCAGCATGAGGCGAGAATAACGGTCAAAGCAAGGTCTGCACGGCGGCTTTCACTCAGGTGCGCCAGCGCCGCCGTTATGGGGAACAGCGAGGCCAAATAGCGCGGTGCGCTCAGCAGCCAGGTCGCGCCGATGGCGACGATGTAATAGGCGATGAAGTAAGCCGTGTACGATGCGCGCAGCCGTTTTACACAGGGGAGCATGACGCACAGCGCGAAGAATGCGCACAGCAGGTTCGGCAGCCACAGGCCGAGAAAAACGCGTACGTCGTTTGAGGAAGTGCTCACGGCGTTATCAAACTGATACGCGGCGGTGTTGAAGAAAAGACCTAAATTCTGTCCCCAGTGTACGCTCTGATATTCCATGTACTTAAACGGGTCGCCGGCGACGAGATAGTTTATCAGGCAGTAGCCGCCGAAGCCAGCGGGAATGAGCAGCAGGAGCAGGAAACGCGCGCAGCGGCGGGCGGTAAGCGGGCCGAAGTGCACCGTTTCGCGCACAAGCTCAAACAGCACGGGCACGAACAGCGCCAGGCCCAGTGAGCGCGTGAAAGCCGCCAGCGCGCCGAGCAGGCAGGAGAAAAGCAATCTCCGCCTCCGCGCGAGATAGACGCAGGCAAGGCTCAGCAGCAGGAACAGCCCGTCGCTCATGGGAGCAGAGAAGAAAAACGCGCCGGGCATTATACAGGCGTATTTCAGACCGCGCAGGGCTCCGGCGTGTCCGAAATCAAGCCGCAGAAGAAGATACAGCAGGCAGCCCGCGCCTGCGAAGGCGAGCGCGGAGGTCAGCAGTGCGGCTTGGAGATAGTCGCCCACGAAAAGCGCAAGGACGCGCACCGCGACGGGGTAGCCTGGCAGAAAAACGAGCTGAACAAGCCTGTCCCACTCGCCCTCGGACAGATACCAGTCCCGCGCGATATCCAGATAATGGCGGCTGTCCGAACAGGTCCAGAATTGCAGGGACTGCGCGAAGCTCTCCCCGTACCCCATCAGATGCCGCATGAGGTATACAAGCAGCAGCACGGCGGCATCGGCAAGCAGCAGCCAGAAAAATATTTTCGCACAGACGATGCGCGCTGCTGGGGAGTCCTGCTCGCGGGGAGCGTCCTCGGTGGAGGTATCGCGTGTCCAGAAGCGCAGCCACACGGGTACAAAACGCAGGCACAGCGCGGTCATAAGTCCTGCGCTTGCAAGCGCGGATGCGCGCCCGGCGGGACTGATGCCGGGGCTGTGCGTCCACCACAGGACGAAAGCTCCGAACATTACGGCCAGACCGGCGGCGGAAATTATATATTGTGCTTTCTTCATACTCAATAACATGGCCCGCAGGTTAGGCGCCTTGCAGCGCGCTGTCTCCGCGGGCGTTTTTTATGCTTTTACGCATTACTTTCCTTCGGTGATTTTTTCCTGCGTCCGTGCCGGCGGCGGCCCTGAGAGGCTTTGGCTTTGTAGTGCGCCTGCATCTCGTCGTCAGCGGCGTAGACTATGCGGTTGGCGGTCCAGGTGCCGTCATCCCCGCGGCGGAATTTAAGACGGACGAGATATTTGCCGTGCTCGCGGCAGGCGGCCAGGGACATGTATCGCCGGTCGCCCTGGTTGACCCAGCGGGAGAGCTTCATATCACATTTGCACTCGGGGCATCTGACAGTGACGGCCTCGCTGTTTGAGAATATGGAAGCCCGCGTTTCATAGCCGGTGAAGGTCAGGTGCTCGAGAGGCTCGGGGCCCTCCTCTCCGTCGGGTGAAATCTTCTGCGCATGCAGGCTCAGCAGGCGCATGGCCTCGTCGTAATGCTCAAGGCCGTTGTCCATATCCAGATGTGAGCAGACAAGCGCGGTGTTGTAAGCGTCGCCGAGCGCGTCATGGGCAACCCGGGTCTGCTCGATGCCGAAATGCTCCATGGCGGTGTGTAGGGACTTCTGGCTGCGGTCGCCCTCTGTCTGCGCGTTGTAGATAAGCTGGAGGTTTATCCAGCCTGAAATCCAGTCCCAGTCCAGGTCGTGGATGATTATATTCTGCTCAAGTATGCCCTTGTCGTCATAACCCCAGGTGAGAAAGGTGCAGCCGTCACCGCACCAGGCGCGGAAGGACTCCATCGCCTCGACAAAGCCGCCGGCGTCACGCAGGCGCTCGGAGTCGATTCCGGTGAGCTTTTTTACCTTGTAGTGCATTTTTCGGAAGTACACCGGCTTGACATCAACCTGAAACTCCTCGCCGGGGGTCATGTCCTCATTGAGCTTGACAGCGCCGATTTGGATAATTTCACCCCGCAGGTGTATCGGGAGGCGGTTGTACACGGATGACTTTGCGCTCATGGCCTGATTCCACTCAAGGTCCAGAACTACATACTGCACTTGATAACACCACTTTCATGCGCGGAAAACGCGCGGTATAGCCGGAGCCTGGGCCCGGCAAACTGCGCCACGGAGAGGGCGCGGATATTCAAACATAAATATTATAACACACATGCCGCGTGTATCTCAACAGTTTTTATTTGATATGATTCGGATAATATGCTATAATTTTTGCCGGTAAAATAATTTGTGTCAGATTTCGGTTATAACCGCGCAGAAAACGAAATAAACTGTCTGTAAAGCGCAATCTGTCTGCGGAGGTGGAGCATGAACATTGTTGTACTGTGCGGAGGTCTGTCCGGGGAGCGGGAGGTATCCATATCAAGCGGCAGCGGAGCGGCCAGGGCGCTGCGCGCGCTCGGCCACAACGCGGTGCTTGTTGACCTGTACCTCGGATATACGAAGCCGTTTAAGGACCCCGCGGAGGTTTTTGCCGGCGCGGGAGATGTGGAGCTTTACCGTGTGGGCGAGAGCGTGCCGGAGCTGGATACGGTCAGGGCGCTGCGCGCCGACGACGGACACCGTGTCGGACCCCATGTGCTGGAGCTTTGCATGGCCGCGGACATAACCTTCATGGCCCTGCACGGCGAGGAGGGCGAAAACGGCAAGGTTCAGGCGATGCTGGACCTTTACGGCGTGAAATACACCGGCTGCGGCTATCTCGGCAGCGCGCTGGCGATGAACAAGAGCCTGAGCAAGACAGTTTTTCACAGCCTCGGCATAGCTGCGCCGGAGGGCGTGACGCTCGGCAGAGATGACGCGCGGGAATATCTGCCGCCGGATTTTCCCCGCGTGGTTAAGCCGTGCAGCGGCGGCTCAAGCGTAGGCACCTCGGTGGTGGCGAACGCGGGGGAGTACGCCGCGGCGCTGGAGCTGGCGTTCAAATACGAGGAGAAGGTGCTCGTCGAGCGGTTTATAAAAGGGCGGGAGCTGACCGTCGGCGTGATGGACGGCGAGGCGATGCCGGTTATCGAGATAATACCCAAACAGGGCTTTTACAGCTACAGGAGCAAGTACCAGGCCGGCGCGGCCCTGGAGATATGTCCCGCGCAGATAGGCGCGCGGATGCGCCGGCGCGTGCAGCATCTTGCCGAGCGCGTGGCCCGCGCGCTGATGATAGACGCATACTGCCGGGTGGACTTTCTCTGGGAGCCGGAAAGCGACGAGATTTACTGCCTGGAGGCCAACACTCTGCCGGGGATGACGCCCACGAGTCTGATACCTCAGATGGCCGCCGCCATGGACATGGACTATGGCCGGCTGTGCGAAAAAATAATTGAAGTGTCCATGAAGAAGTACGAAAAATGAAAAACCTTACATTGCAGAACATAGCCGCGGCCTGTGGCGGCGTGCTCACCGGCGCGCAGGGACGCGAGGATACCGAGATAAGCGCCGTGACGACGGACAGCCGCGAGGTGAGCGACGGCTGTCTGTTTGCCGCTATTGCCGGCAGCAGGGTGGACGGACACGACTTTATCCCCGAGGTTTTAAATAGGGGTGCAGCCTGTGTGCTTGCGGAGAGGATGACGGGAGGTTGCACGGGACCGGCGGTGCTGGTGCCCTCGGTGCCCTCGGCACTTCAGAGCATCGCGGAATTTTACCGCCGCGGCTTTGACATTCCCGTGATAGGCGTCACCGGCTCCGTGGGCAAGACGACGGCGAAGGAAATGCTTTACGCCGTCCTGTCACAGAAATATTGTGTCCATAAAACCGCCGGAAACTTCAACAACGAGCTCGGCGTCCCGCTGACGCTGTTCGGATTGAGGGAGGAACACACCGCCGCGGTTGTCGAGATGGGCATTTCCGACTTCGGCGAGATGACGCGCCTGACGCGCATGGTGCGTCCGGACTATGCACTTTTCACGATAATCGGACACTCCCACCTTGAAACCCTCGGCAGCAGGGAAGGGGTGCTGCGCGCGAAGTCGGAGCTTTTGCAGTGCGTTCCGGAAAACGGAACGGTGTTTTATAACGGAGATGACGACCTGCTGCCGGGGCTCGAGTGCGGTACACGCCGCGTCGTGACCTTCGGGCTCGGCGGCGGCTGCGCCGTGCACGCGGAAAATGTCCGCGCCCTTGAAAACGGCTTTACCGCCTGCGATATCGTTTGCGGCGCGCATCGTATAGCGGCGGAGATTCCCGCTTACGGCGACCATATGGTGTACGCCGCGCTCGCCGCCGCCGCGCTGGGGCTTGAGCTGGGGCTGACGGATGCGGAGATAGAGCGCGGGATAAAAAATTACGAGGGCGCCGGCCACCGCAGCCGCATGGTGCGCACGGGCAAAATCACGCTGATTGACGACTGCTACAACGCAAACCCGACCTCGACCGCCTCGGCAATACGCTCGCTGGCGAAGCTGCCGGGACGCAGGGTGTGCATCCTGGGCGACATGCTGGACATGGGCGGACAGTCCGAGAGCCTGCACCGCGGTATAGGCGCGATTTGCAGGGAGCAGGGCGTGGACCTGCTGCTGACCTGCGGGGAGATGATGCGGTTTGCCGCCGAGGAGGCGGGGGAGCGAGCGCGCAGCTTTGAAAGCCGGAGCGGGCTTATCGCCGCTCTGCCGGAGCTGATACGCGAGGGGGACGCCGTGCTGGTGAAAGCGTCGCACTCGATGGGCTTCGACGAGGTGTGCAAGGCTCTTGAGGCGCTGTGACTTATTTTTGTGGAAAAGAGCGGAGAAATTGCCAATGCGGCCTTGAATTTTGAAAGCAGGAGTGATATGATAAAAAAGTACATGGGGCGTGCCCCAAGAACATAATCGAAAGGAAGTCATATTTATGTCTTACAAAGTTACTCGTAAAAACGAAGCTGTCAAGTATGAGGCTCCGGGCCATTTCGACGTTCGCACCACCCGTCTGCACAACCCCGCTGAGGTAAACGGCGGCACCATCGTCCATGGTCTGTCCCACTTCCTGCCCGGCGGCGGTGCGAACGTCGCTCCCGCCAACTTTGAAATGATTTACTACATCATCTCCGGCGAGATGACCGTCGAGCTGTACGACGATAACGACAACATGGAGAAGGTTGTTCTCCATGCCGGCGATTCCGTCCACTTCGGCAAGGGCACCAAGCGCGGCTGCCTGAACACCGGCACCGAGTCCGCCCAGATGATGACCATCATGATTAAGCCCCAGGCATAAGTAACATATATCCAATAAAACAGCCCCCGCCGCGAAAGCGGCGGGGGCTTCGTCTATTCAGCTAAGATTTCAGGGAAAACCAGCTTCCCGTCCCGGTAAACTCCAAGAACATCGTAGGTGAGCGTTATTTCAACAT
>CATJWA010000126.1 GCA_949744025.1 uncultured Eubacteriales bacterium | reverse complement strand
TCTATTATCATCACCCACAAGCTCAACGAGATAATCTACTGTGCCGACAAGGCGACCATTATCCGCGACGGCACTTGCATTGAGACGCTGGTGAAGGGCGTGGACGAGTTCAGCGAGGACCGTATAATCCGCGGCATGGTCGGCCGCTCCATGGAGGACCGCTATCCCGCGCGCGAGCACAAGATACAGCCGGATGTAAACCTTGAGGTGAAAAACTGGACGGTACACCATCCCCTGTATCCGGAGAAGATTGTGGATGACAACATCTCCTTCAAGATACGCAGGGGAGAGGTAGTCGGATTCTCGGGACTTCAGGGAGCGGGACGCACGGAGCTGGCCATGTCAATTTTCGGCCGCAGCTATGGCACGGGAATTTCCGGCGAGCTGTACATCGGCGGAGAAAAGGTAGACCTGCGCTCGCCTCAGGAGGCGATTCACCGCCGTGTTGCTTATGTCACCGAGGACCGAAAGACAAACGGACTTATTCTTGACGAGTCTATACGCTTCAATACCACGCTCGCGCGTCTGGACAAGGTGTGCAGGGGAGGCGGCGTGATTGACCGCGACCAGGAGGTTCAGGCGGCTGAGCGGATGACTCAGGACATGGGTACGAAGACTCCTACAATAGAGCAGGATATCGGCAACCTCTCCGGTGGCAACCAGCAGAAGGCACTGTTGGGCAAATGGATGTTTACCGAGCCGGATATTCTTATCATGGATGAACCGACCCGCGGCATCGATGTAGGAGCTAAATATGAGATATACTGCCTCATAAATGATATGGTCAGTCAGGGCAAATCGGTTATGATGATTTCCTCCGAGCTTCCGGAGCTGCTGGGCATGTGCGACCGCATCTATGTGATGAATGAAGGGCGCCTGCTGGCCGAGGTGGACGCGAAGGACGCCACTCAGGAGAGCATAATGAGCTACATCATCCGCGATACCACCAGGGTATGAAAAAGGGAGGACACGACAATGAATGAAACGAAGAAAAAATTCAATCTGGTAAGCTTTCTGACCAAATACGCCATGGTAATTGCTCTGGTAGTGGTCTTTATCCTCTTTGCAGTCCTGACCAAGGGAACGCTGCTCTATCCCCAGAACATGTCCAACCTGATGCTTCAGAACGGTTACGTTCTGGTTATGGCCTGCGGTATGCTGCTGTGCATATTGACCGGCGGAAACATTGACCTGTCGGTAGGCTCCGTTGTCTGCCTGGTCGGCGGACTGGCGGCGGTTATGATTTCCAACATGCATCTGCCGGCCATTCCCGTCATTCTGCTGTGCCTCGCCGTCGGACTGCTGGTCGGCGTATGGCAGGGATACTGGATAGGCTATGTGCGTATACCACCCTTCATAACTACGCTCGGCGGCATGTTCATCTTCCGCGGCATAGGCCGTCTGGTTCTCAACAGCAAGACCATTGCCATACAGGATTCTACTTTTCTGAATATCTTTACAGCTTACATAAAAATACCCGGCCTTGACGACGGCGAGCTCAAGCTCTCTGCCATTATTGTGGGTGTGATCGCCGCAGCTTATGTCGTTTTCAGTACGGTGAAAAATCGCCGAGACAGGGCCAAGAGGGGATACAGGCAGAACAGCGCGTTCAGCGACTATGTGAAAACTGTGCTGATTGCCGCGTTTATCGTTTACTACTGCTACATGCTCAGTCAATACCGCGGTATCTCCGTCATGCTGGTATGGGTTGTGGCTATCTGCCTTATCTATAATTTCATAACCTCGAAAACCGCGTTTGGACGCTATTTCTACGCCGTCGGCGGCAACGAGAAGGCAACCAGACTCTCCGGTATCAACACCGACAAGATTTACTTTATTGCATATGCCAACATGGGTCTGCTGGCCGGACTATGCGGCCTTCTTTGCGCGGCTCGCGTCGGTTCCGTCAACGGAAGCACAGGTATGTCATTTGAGATGGACGCCATAGGCTCCTGCTTTATCGGCGGCGCCTCCGCTTATGGCGGAAGCGGGAGTATTGGCGGAGTCGTTATTGGCGCGCTGCTTTTGGGCGTTATCAATATGGGCATGTCGATAATGGGGCTGGGCGACGCCTGGCAGTATGTTATCAAGGGCGGCGTGCTGCTGCTGGCTGTTATCTTCGATGTGGTCACCAGCCGTAAGTCCGGAAAGAAATAAGAGGAAGGCCATGCTGTATATTGGTGTAGACCTTGGCACCTCAGCCATGAAGCTTCTGCTCATGGACGGGGAGGGAGAGATAAAAAACATAGTCTCAATGGACTATCCGCTGGAGTTTCCCCAGCCAGGCTGGAGCCAGCAGAATCCGGAGGACTGGAAGCTGGCGCTGTTCGAGGGAATACCACGGCTGCTGTGTGGCTTTAACGCAAACGAGGTCGAGGGAATCGGCGTGGGCGGACAGATGCACGGGCTCGTGGTGCTTGATGAAAACGACGAGGTTATCCGGCCGGCCATACTCTGGAACGACGGACGCACGGCAAAGCAGGTGGATTACCTGAATGAAACGGTTGGGCGCGATAAGCTCTCAAAGTACACGGCAAACATTGCTTTTGCAGGTTTCACTGCGCCGAAGCTTCTTTGGATGCGTGAAAACGAGCCGGAGCTGTTCAGGCGTATTGCGAAAATAATGCTGCCTAAGGACTACATAAACTATGTGCTCACCGGTGTTCACTGCACGGACTACTCCGATGCCAGCGGCATGCTGCTGCTGGATGTGGAGCACAGGTGCTGGTCAAAGGAAATGCTTGATATCTGCGGCGTTACCGGGGCGCAGATGCCGCGGCTGTTTGAAAGCTATGAGGCCGTAGGCACGCTCAAGTCCGGTATCGCCAAAAAGCTGGGACTGCCCGAGAACGTGAAGGTCTGTGCCGGCGCGGGGGACAATGCCGCTGCCGCAGTCGGAACAGGAACGGTGGGGAAGGGTGCTTGCAATATCTCTGTTGGCACCTCCGGAACCGTGTTTATCTCCAGCGAGAGCTTCGGCGTGGACGCGAGCAACAGCCTGCACGCCTTTGCACATGCGGACGGGAATTACCATCTCATGGGCTGTATGCTCTCCGCCGCGTCCTGCAACAAGTGGCTGATGGACGAGATTCTGCGCACGGACGACTATGCCGGCGCACAGGCGGAGATAGCGGAGGATAAGCTCGGGAAAAACCGTGTATTCTTTCTTCCATACCTCATGGGCGAACGTTCGCCGATAAATGACACGAACGCCCGCGGCACCTTCACGGGCCTGAGCATGGACAGCACGCGTGCGGATATGCTCCAGGCGGTGCTGGAGGGTGTGGCATTTGCCATACGTGACAGTATTGAGGTTGCAAGGTCGCTGGGTCTCGATATCAAACGCAGCAAGATATGCGGCGGCGGGGCAAAAAGCCCGCTCTGGCGAAAAATTTTTGCCAACGTCCTGAATATCTCGCTGGATATTCCCGAGTCCGAGCAGGGACCGGGAATGGGCGGAGCGATGCTGGCAATGGTAGCCTGCGGGGCATATCCGACAGTTGCGGACGCCTGCCGTGCGCTTGTTCGTGCTGCGCAGACCGTCGAGCCGGAGCCGGAGCTGGCCGCTCTGTACGAAAAGCGTTATGAGCAGTACAGGCTGCTGTATCCGGCGCTCAGGAGTGTGTTCGCCAAGCTCAATGGGTGAGGAGCATGGAAAAAAAGAAATATCGCATAGCCGATAAAAACCGCGCGGACATGCGGGCCCTGCTGCGGGGAATAGTCGCGGCCTACCTGCTGTATATGGCATATCAGCTTTGCTTTGGGATAGAGGACGTGACCTTCCCCGCCGCGGCGCGTGTCACGGTGGGAATCGTGCTCGCACTGGCGGCGGTTGGCTTTGGTGTGTATGCCTGGCGGCGGTATCGTGCAGACTGCGAGGCGGCGGAACTGACGGACAAGGAGCTGGAGCAGCTTCGCAGGGAGCGTGAGGAATGAAAAAAAACAACTGGATGCGTCTGACGGTACGGATACTGCTGCTGCTTGCTGGGCTGACTGTTGCCCACCTGGGTGTGACGCTGTTTTTGCAGTCGAGTCTCGGCTCCGATCCATTCAACGTACTGGTGCAGGGGCTTTACCGAAGCGTTCCGTGGCCCGGCTGGATGAGCCACGGGCGCGTGCATCTGCTGGTGTGCCTGCTTATTGTGCTTGTGCTGCTGTTTGTGGACAGAAGCTATGTGCGTATCGGCACGCTGCTGTGCATGGCTTTAGGCGGACCGATAATTGATTTATGGAGCATTCCGCTCGCGCCTTTGTTCAATGAGGGGATGAGTCTGGCGGCACGCCTGCCGGCTCTGGTGTTCGGATGTGCCATACTGGCTTTCGGAATGACCGTAGTGATACGCTCCGGGGCAGGAACGGGGCCGAACGACCTCGTGGCCGTTGTGATAAGCGACAAGGCGAAAAAGCCTTTCGGAGCCGTTCGAGTAGCTGTGGACCTGAGCTTTGCTCTTATTGGCTGGCTGCTCGGCGGAATTGTAGGACTCGGCACACTGGTCTGCGCCGGACTCGTCGGGCCATGCGCGCAGCTTTTTATGCCGGTAAGCGGGCGGATATGTGATGCCTGCCTGAAAAAATTTGGGGAGAATCAGAAAACATGAAAATCCTGTCAATACAAGATACAGCTTTCGCCGAATACGGCAAGGTGCTCAGCGGATACAACACAGAGACATTATTGGACGCTCTGCGAGAGCTTACACCTCTGCCGGAGGGGACAGACTATGTGCCTTCCCAACCGGAGCTGGAGGCTCTGCCGATAGCCCGGCAGATAGCTGACAACGCCTACGGCGGAATGCCCGTGCAACTCGGCTGGTGCAACGGGCACAACACAAAGCTGAACTGCCTTGAGTACCATCGCGACAGTGAGCTCAACTGCGGCACGGAGGACTTTGTCCTGCTGCTGGCACGCGAGCAGGAGATTGAACCGGATGGCCGCCTTGATACAGCTAAGGTAAAGGCATTCCGTGTGCCCGCCGGCGCGCTTGTGGAGGTCTATGCCACCACGTTGCACTATGCGCCCTGCCACACGGACCCGGAGAAGGGCTTTCGCGTGCTTGTAGCTTTGCCGCGCGGCACGAACGGTCCAAAGCCAGAGATAAAAGAAATGAACGCCGAGGACAGGACGCTGCGTGCCTGCAATAAGTGGCTGTTGGCCCACCCAGAGAGCAGCGAGGCCGCGCAGGGAGCCTGTGCTCTGCTGTACGGCGAAAATATTGATATTGCAAACGACATCTGATTAGGAGAGGAGATTTATTATGCTTACCAACATCCCTCAGGTAAAGCTCGGCATAATTGCCGTGTCCCGCGACTGCTTTGTTATTTCTCTGTCCGAACGCCGGCGTTCCGCTGTTGCCGCCGCGTGCAGGGGGCGGGGAACGGAGATATACGAGTGTTCCGTGACAGTGGAAAACGAAAAGGATATGCTCAGAGCGGTTGAGGACGTCAAGGCTGCCGGCTGCAACGCCCTTGTGGTTTTCCTCGGCAACTTCGGACCCGAGACACCTGAGACGCTCATAGCCAAAAGCTTTGACGGCCCGTGTATGTACGCTGCCGCCGCGGAAGGTGACGGCGATTTGATAAACGGACGGGGAGACGCCTACTGCGGTATGCTCAACTGCTCCTACAATCTTGGTATGCGCCGCCTGAAAGCGTTCATTCCTGAGTATCCTGTAGGCACCGCTGATGACGTGGCGAGGATGATTGGCGAGTTTGAGCCCATTGCCCGAGCTCTGCTGGGAATCAGCAGCTTGAAGATAATAACCTTTGGCCCACGTCCGCAGGACTTCTTTGCCTGCAACGCGCCGATAAAGGGACTGTATGAGCTCGGCGTGGAGGTAGAGGAGAACTCCGAGCTGGATTTGCTCGTCTCCTACAAGGCCCACGCAAATGACCCGCGCATACCCGAGGTGTGTGCGGACATGGCAGGGGAGATGGGAGAGGGCTGCTACTATGCCGACCTGAACGAACGCATGGCGCAGCTTGAGCTGACTTTGCTTGACTGGGCCGAGGAGCACAGGGGCAGCCGCCGGTATGTTGCCTTTGCCGATAAGTGCTGGCCCGCTTTTCCGGAGGCCTTTGGTTTTGAGCCATGCTATGTAAATTCACGCCTTGCCAGCCGCGGTATCCCCGTGGCCTGTGAGGTGGATATCTACGGAGCACTGAGCGAGTATATCGGCATGTGTGTCTCCGGAGACACCGTTACTCTGCTGGACATAAACAACTCAGTGCCTGAATCTCTGTACGACGGAGATATTAAGGGCAAATTTGACTATACCCTGACGGATACATTTATGGGCTTCCATTGCGGCAATACGCCAAGCTGCAAGCTGTGCGCCGACCGTGCGGTGAAGTATCAGCTTATCCAGAACCGTCTGCTCGAGTCCGGGGGAGAGCCTGATTTTACCCGGGGCACTCTCGAGGGAGACATCGCCGCGAGCGATATTACCTTCTACCGTTTGCAGTGCGACAGCGACGGAGTGCTGCGCGCCTATATCGCACAGGGCGAGGTTCTGCCGGTTAAGACGCGCTCATTTGGAGGTATCGGTGTTTTTGCTATTCCCGAGATGGGACGTTTTTACCGTCATGTGCTTATCCAGAAGCGCTATCCGCACCACGGCGCGGTGGCTTTCGGTCATTATGGGAAGGCTCTGTTCGAGGTTTTCAAGCTCCTCGGCGTGGCAGACATTGCCTATAATCAACCCAGGTCGCTGCCGTATCCAACGGAAAATCCCTTCTCTTGATTTTTGATGACAGCGGCACAGAGGCTTGAAAGACTGTACGGGGATTATATTGAGCAGTTTCACTGTCAGGACAGCGAGCGTAAGCCGGGGCAGGGCATTTTCGGCATGGGGGCAGGTCCGGGAGATTTGCGCTGCCACGGGCTGTTTATTGAAAAGCTTGAGGCGCTGTTGACGGATATCACCGGCATGGGAGCGGATTCTCGGGAGGTGCGGGAGGTTCTGTGGTTTATTTTCAGTGAGCCTGTGCGGCTTCAGAGCGAGGCACCGGCTGTGTATTGGACGCTTATGGCGGCGCAAGGTCTTGGGATCCGGTTAATCGGGCTTTTGGATAAAGAGGATGCCGCGGAGCTGTACGAGGCGTATAAGAGCGAATATCCCCGATTGAGGAGAATGCCCGCTCAGAAGCAAGTGATTGACGCGCTGAGCGAGCGAGCAAATCGAAAATAAAAAACGTAAAAGGCTGCCATGTCTATCTGGACATGGCAGCTTTTTGACTTAAAAAACGACTGACACATTAGTAGCGGACTGCGCGGCGCGGGCAGTGCGCCGGACAGGCTCCGCGGGGACGAGGAGGCGCTCGGGCCGATGGGGGAACAACACATCTACTGGGAGGTTTGTCATGTCTTCT
>CATJWA010000125.1 GCA_949744025.1 uncultured Eubacteriales bacterium | reverse complement strand
TTGAAGCCTGGGAATTGGCGCACGGCCGTCACACGCGGCCGTGCGCCCCTCGGTCTCAGCGGGAGGCCGGCCCTCCCTCTGAGAGCTTTTTCTGCGCGAGGGAGTCAGTTTGCCTTGTAGGCGCCGGCTATGTCAATGTCACCGAACTCGGTCAGCTTCAGTCCGAGAATGTCAGAGTCGCATACGCAGACCTTGTTGGGAGAATACAGGGGAAGAACAGGGCAGTATTCGTTGATTATTTTCTGTACCTGCGCATAAAGCTCCTTACTCTCCGCCTCGTCAAGGGCAACCTTGGCCTTGTCCATGAGCTCAAGAAGCTCGTCAGGCGCGTCCACAAAGCCGGAGCCGCCGCGCATGGTGGGGAAGTTGATGCGCTTGTCGAAATAGCGCAGCTGAATCGCGGGGTCGGGGTTGGCGCTGTTGACCATGTGGGCGTCGAAGTTGCCGGAGGAGGTGTAGTCATAGAAAACCGTGCTGGCCAAGGGCACGAGGGTGACGGTGATGCCCAGCTCACCAAGCTGGTTCTGTATCATCTCGGCGAAGGCGTTCCAGGTGGGGTTCTCCGCGTAAATCAGCTCAAAGGAGAAGCCGTTGGGGTAAGCCGATTCTGCAAGCGCCGCCTTGGCCGCCTCCAGGTCAAAGCGGAAGTAGCTCTCGTATCCGCCCTCCTCGGGAGAGACATAGGCGCTGCTGGCCTTGGGGAGGAAGCTGTCGGTCAGCTCGCCGAAGCTTCCGGTGGCTATCGCAAGGTTGGCCTCGTAGTTCAGGGCAAGACACACAGCGCGTCTGGCGTTTACGTCGTTGAAGGGCTCCTTGGTGCAGTTGAAGTAGATTCCGCTGATGTTGCTTGTGGGCAGGTTGATGATGGAATAGGCGTCATTGCCCTCCAGGATGGATACGGAGGTGGCATCCGGGTCAAGCGCAATGTCAACGTCGCCGGACTCAAGGTTCATGACGCGGGCAGAGGCGTCGGTGATAATGCGGATCTCCACGTTCTTATAGTAGGGTGTGCCGCCCCAATAATCCTCGTTGCGCTCAAGCTTGATGTAGGAACCGTCAGACCACTCCACGAACTTGTAGGGTCCGGTGCCCGCGGTGGGGTGAAGTCCCTGGGCCTCAAGACCGCCGTCAGCGTCCACGGTCTCCTTGACCAGCATCGCAAGGGGCACATTGGACAGGGTGTAAAGGAAATAGGGGTCCACGTCGTTGGTGGCCAGAACCACTGTGAAGTCGTCTTCGACCTTGCACTCGGCGAGATTGAACATGCTGTAATAGTTGCCCAGCAAGCCGGATTCCTGGCCTGTGGTCACGGTATAGACAACGTCCTCGGCGGTGAACTGGTGTCCGCCGTGGGAATAAACGTCGTCTCTGAGCTTGAATCTGACATGCGTGTCGTCAATGTACTCCCACTCCGTGGCGAGCATGGGTTCAACGGAGTTTGTCTCGTCGTTATAGGCCAGAAGGCGGTCGTACAGGGTGCACAGCGTGGGGTTGTTGACGCTGACCGCGCTGACGGTCAGGAAGCACAGCCCCGTGGGGTTGCCCTTGTGGGCAACTATAAGCGTCTCGTCAGAAGGTGTGTAAACTCCGTCTCCCTTTTCGGGTGCCGCTACGTTTTCATTGGGGGCACTCGTATTTGTGTCCGCGGGGGCCTGGGTGCTTGGGCTGTCGGGCACGGGCGCAGGGTTGGAGCCGCTGCTGCCGCAGGCGGCAAGGCTCATGACCATGATGAGCGCAAGAAGGATTGCAACAGTTCTTTTCATTTTGATTGTCCTTTCTTTAATTGATTGTCTGTGGCTTGTTTCCTGCTTTTTATATGACTTTTTTTGCCTTCAGGTTTAAAATCTCCCCTTCGTCAAGGCCGAGTATGCCGCGGTAAATCTCGTCATTGCTGCCGCCAAGCTCGGGTGAGGAGGTGTAATCAATATGGTTTTCGCTCATCTTTGGCGCAAAGCCCGGCATCTTGAGCTTTCCTCTCTGGCGGTGCTCGATCTCAACGACCGTACCCAGCTCCACATAGGTGGGGTCGCCAGCAATGTCGCCAATGTCCAGCAGCGCACCAGCGGGCACATCCGCCTTCGCCAGTATGTCCATTGCCTCCACCTTTGTATGCTGCATGGTCCACTCAGTAATTATAGCGTCCAGCTCGTCCTTGTAAAGATACCTTGATTGCGGTGTAGCCATTCGCTCGTCCGTTATCAGGTCCTCACAGCCAATAACCCTGCACAGGTTTTCAAAATGCTTGCTGCCGGGCGCTCGGGAGCAGGTGACATGGACGTAATCATTTATGCCGCCCGGCTTGCATGGATACGTTCCCGCCGGGGCCACATCCTCCTGCGGCATTCCGTTGCCGACTCTGCGCGGGGGCTTTCCCGTGTTGTAATAGGGCTCCCAGCCGGATCGTGCCAGGCCAATGATGAAGTCCTGCATGGCCACATCCACACGCTGACCCACGCCCTGGGTTTTCATCTGGTAGAGCGCCGCGACTATGGCCATTGCACAGGCTATTCCCGAGCCGGAGTCCGCCACGTTGACGCCGGACTTGATGGGCATGTCGGGAAGGCCCGTGGCGGCGACGAATCCGCCCGTGTGTGTGCCGATCGGGTCGAAGGCGGGATACTCCGCATAGGGGCTGTTTTTTGCAAAGCCCTTTATGGAGGCGTATATTATCTTTTCGTTTAGCGCTCTGCACGCCTCGTAGCTCAGACCGAGCCGGTCGAAAGCTCCCGGCCCCATGTTTTCAACCACCACATCCACCCTGGCAATCAGCTTTTTCATAAGCTCTATGCCTTCGGGCGTCTTGAGGTTGCAGGTGATGGACTTCTTATTCATGTTCAGGATAATAAACCCGTATGTATCCACGCCCGGGTTTACCGCGGAGTAGCGTCCAAGCTCACCCGAGCCGGGGCGTTCCACCTTCCACACCTCGGCCCCCATCCACGCAAGCGATTCCGTACACACGGTGCCCGATTCAAATTGAGTAAAGTCCAGCACCCTTACTCCGGCGAGCGGTCCATTACCCATTTTTTCCACCTCCCATAATTCTATCCTCTATAAATTCCTCAACCAGCGCCGTCATGGTATCGCGGTTCCATTTCCTGGCGTCCACTGGGTCCGCCCTGAATATAAGAACGGGTATTCCCGCGTCCTCAAGCGTTTTTTTCACGAAGTACGAGCCCTCAACCGCCTGCATACAGTTTTCCGGCACCATGTAAACCACGCCGTCGATATTGTTGTGAACAGCCTCCTTCAAAAACCACTGGGCGTTCCAGGGCGGGCAGTGCAGGAAGTCCTCCATGCCGATATATCTCGCCGCCAGGGCCCTGAGCGGGTCGGCATCCACGTTGTTCCTGATATAAGCGTCGGCTCCCATTGCCAGATACATGCTCCAGACAAATGCAGCTCCGTATTTTTCCTCAAAATTCTGGTAGAACGCGAAGTCGTGCCATAGGCCGCGCCCGAGCCACATGAGACGGTACCTCTCGTTGGGCACCGCCGCCGTGCCGCTCTCGGCCAGGGCCTTTATTTCCCCGTACAGCCCTGCGGCGTGGTCAACGGCCCACTGGGTACCGCGCTGCCACTGGGCCTGCATCACGGCGTTGATGGTGTCCACGACCGTCACCGGCGCGGGTGAGGTTTTTGCTATCAGCTCCCTGGTCTTAAGGTAATAGCTCTCCTGCTCGTTTATCAGGTGCATTACCTCCGCCAGGCGGTTTATATCGAACATCCTTCCGGTTTTCTCCTCAAGGAAACGGATAAGGCACCTGAGCTCCTCAACGGCAAAATCCAGGCGGTCCGTGTCGTAAAGCTCCTCCCAGTTGTCCCAGTCAAGCTCCCACCACTTGAGCGGCAGCTTGCGCGGCACGGTATTTTCAAGCGTGTAGAGCTGTGCGCCGTGCCTTTTGGAGAAAAGCTCAAAAATTTTCCCCTGGCAATCGCAGGCGAGCCTTGTAATGCTTATAGTCGGAGACGGCAGCCCGCCCCAGGGGCCGCTTAACCTGTCGTCGGTGTCAAGGCTCTCTGCGAAGGCGGTCGCGCAGTATGAGCACAGGTCATCCCTGTACCCCGCCTCCCGCAGGAGACCGAAATACTTCGAGGTCATCTGCTTGGCCCCGCATATCGCGGCCCACCACTGGTTTACCACGAAAGGAATATCCATCGCGCGCAATATCTCCATCGGAACGTCCGCGTTTACGTAGGCAAAATCCTCGCCGGATTCGACCCTTTGCTGGGTTTCCCTGAACCACTGCTTTTGGTAGGCGGCCGCCTCTGCCGTGGCCCGAAGCTTTTTTACGGCGCGTTCACTTCGCATTTATCCTTCCCTCCCCACGGAAAAAGTCTGACAGTGCTTTATCAAGTCCGGCATTATTTTCCGCCGGATATTTCATCTTGCAGAAGCACACCGAGCCTATCCCCTCGCCGTCGAGCATCTCCTTTTGGGATGGGTAATCCCAAGAGGCTGCCTCCTCATACTCGTCGGTGTAAAACACCACGCTCTGGGCGCTGCAGGCCGCCACACCCGCGCGCAACGCCTCCACGCGCTCGGCCACAAGGCCCTTCTGCGCGGATACACCCGCGAGCATGTATTTGTCCGCAATCGCCTTCAGCGGCTCGGCATTTTTCGCCGCGGCGCGCTCATAACAGCGGTCACCCCAGTTGTGGTCCTCGCTAACGACCACTGCCCCCGCGGCCTCAATCTTTTCGTAAACCGCGGTGTCCTCCTGAGCTCCTCCGCAGAAAAACACCCTCCTGCCTTCCAGGGACGGCCAGCCGTGTGCCTCATCGGCCAGCTCACGCACAAGCGCCGCGTGTTCCTCCGGCGGCATAAAAAACCCGGAGCCAATTATCACAAGAGCCTCGCAGCCGCTTATTTTCGGCTCGGCGCACCGCCTGAGAGCCGATATCTCCAGAAGGGCAGTTCGCCGCGATTCCACAAGCTCCATGCCGCGGCGCAGGTCCTCCTCCGAAATCCGCCTGCCGGACCACTCCTCAAGCTGACCGAGGAAGCGTTCGAGTGCCGCGTAATTCCATTTCTGGTACATCATGTGCCTTGAAAACAGCAAATCCACAAAATGGAGCGGAGGTATGCCGCAGTCAGGTTCGGTTCTGGATATTTCCCGCAGATAATAATAAATGCGGTTTACAACATCCTCCGAGTCTGCGGCGGCCACGAAATCCGGCAGGGGGCTTTTTCCGCCGCCGGCCAGAACGTCGAACCACGCTTTTGCCTTCGGCGCGAAGGAATACTCCAGATACTTGTCCGCGCGGCTAAGCTCAGATGTCCTTTCCGCGCAAATCATAACCGGAACCATTCCCGCCGCAAGGATCATTTCCTCTGGAACCCCGAAGCCGAGCCGCCCGACGGTGAGCCGCCCCGCCTTACGCGCCCGTTTAATCTGTTCGTCACGATTCTGGTAGCAATACAGCAGCTTCATAAAGGCGCCGCTGCTTCTCGCGCATGTCCTTATAACCATTCCTTCACTCCTTTTTCAGATTACGAGGCATTATCCTCGCGGTGCCCTCATGCTTATAACATAAAGCATAGCCGGATAAATGCCAATGTTCATGGAGAACATTATGCGAAAGAAATAATGTGCATAGTGAACAAACGCTCTATATTGACATAAATCGTTTGTTTCGATATACTAAGCACTGACACGGCGCGTTTTTATCAACAAAACGCATAAACCAATTAACATTTGACGCCGCCGCGGAGGCTCCAGCCAGATAAAGCCGTCGGTTCTCTTGTTCAAATATAACAGCCAAAAGGAGATCCTCTGATGCTAACCGTCGAAATGCTGATGCACGGAATTGAAAGCTCGCTCATTTACTGGAAATGCAGCAAGCCGAACTGCGAGTCCACAAACGGCATACTTCTGTATGACGAAAATGCCGGCTTTGTAGAGGATTTCCTTTACATCCTCAGCTGGAAGCAGCTCCCCGTCAAGGTTTCCGGCAGCTGCGCAGGCAGCTACTTTTTCTGCTATGACGGCAACAGCTTTGACGGGGATTTTTACGGCAGGTTCAGCGAGTACCAGAATATATTCCTGTTTTCCTCAACTGCACACCAGCTCCACAATCACATTGCCATAAAGCTCAGTGAGTACAATCTGTGGCGCTCATCTCTCAGGAAGAGCAAGGACCTTTCGGCCCTGACCCGTCTTGTCAGCGAAAAAACCTCCCGCAATGTGTGCATTCTCAACTCGTTTTTCCAGCGCGTCACGTTCAGCTCCGTAACCGAAGTGAAAAGCGGAGTTTTCGAGATGCTCCGCCGCGGCAATAAGCTCCCCTATGATATTTCAGTAAATATACTCCACACGGAAAAGGCATCTATAGGCTGCAGGAGGATAAGCATTACCATCGACGGCGATTTGCTGGCTGTCTATCCGATAAGGCATGAGATGAAAACCGTCGCAAGAATACTCGTTGAAAACACTGACGGCAGCGGCGAGGATACCGCCTCTGCCTACATTGACGATTTTGTAAAGACAATAAAGCCCATTATTCTCACTGATAACAGCGTAAAGCAGTATTTTACCGATATTGTCAGCCGTTTTATCTCTGACATAATCGAACAGCGGATTACCGACCCTGTAGTTATAGAGCAGGAGAGGAATCTGAGCCCCGACATGGTGAAAGGCAAGTTTTACCAACCGGTAGTGATTAAATTTGAAAAGCAGACGCATAAGGTCCCGTTAAACTATATCTCGGGGCAGCTGGAATATATATTCGCCCCCTGTTCGGTTTCCCAGTATAACGACGGGCTCCTTGTGATTGCGGCAAAGAAGAAATTCAACGACAAGCTCAGCTATGACGCGGAGCGTCTGGAGGAATTGCTGGAAAAATTCAACGCATACGCAGGAATTGGCAACAGCACCCGTTTTATGACCTCCCTACGCCCAATATACATCCAGGCGGCCGCCACCACACGCCTCGGCAAAATATTCTGCCCCGACCCCTCGCAGCGCATATTCAGCTTCAACGATTATCTCATGTACTTTTTTATCGACCTTATAGTGGAATCCGCGGTAAAGCTCCATAATTTTTCCAATATTTCATATCTGTGCAGTCCGGGTGTGATAGGCTTACTGCGCTACGATAAAAAGAACGGAACAGACCTGTTTAATACCGTACAGGTTTATATTAAGTGCAACTGCAACTCCGCCCTGTGTGCACAAAAGCTCTCGCTCCACAGGAATACTGTAAATTACCGGGTCAAAACCATCGAGGCGCTTCTGTGTCAAAGCCTTGATGACTTAAATGTGCGGATGAGCATTATGCTTTCCTGCTTTATCCTGGAATATGAAAGCAGGTACCTCGGTGTTGATCCGATTACCGTCGCCAGTAAAATGTCCTCGCTTGACGAAGGGGCGATTTTCCGGTCAATCGTGGAAAAACAGTGAGAGTAAAAATTAGGACACGCTTGGAAAATATCAAAACGCAAAAGACGAGGTTTTATTCTGCCGTGCCACGTTAAAATTTTTGAAAGATTGTATGCTTCTTATTAAGATAACTCCCACGTTCCCTCCGAGCCCCCTTTCTTTGATTACAGCGACGCAATTTTTGAGCTGTGCAAACAGGCGGTTGCAAAAAGCAGCCTCATCGGGTATACTGCTATTATAGGGAGAGGAGGCGTTGCCATGACATATACCATCGACGAGCTGAAGGAAATCATATCCCCCATCGCCGCAGAGCACGGTGTCAAAAGCGTATCTCTTTTTGGCTCTTACTCCACAGGGAACACTTCCGCCGACAGCGATGTGGATTTGAAAATCGAAAAAGGCCGGCTGCGCTCCATGTTTCAGATATGCGGTTTTCGCCTCGCAGTGGAGGATGCGCTCAAACTCCCTGTCGATTTAATCACCAGTGAATCCTCTGACAAGGAATTTCTTTCAATGATAGAGAAAGACGAGGTGTTGCTTTATCGAGGCGCGTGACCGTATCCTTTTAGCTAAAATCGTTGGATATTGCCGTCGTATCACAGAGTATTTGGAGCGTTGTTCCTATGACTTCGCGCGTTTTCAGTCTGACTGCATGTTTCAGGATGCCTGCTGCATGTGTGTTGTGCAGATTGGTGAGCTGTCTTCTCAGCTTTCTGATGCCGTCAAAAAGGCCGCTCCATCTATCCCGTGGCGGATTATTAAAGATACACGTAACTTTTACGTTCATGCTTACGGTTCTCTCGATGTTCCCGCTGTATGGAATACGCTCAGAGAGGATATTCCCGCATTGATGGACGTATGTAATGCATTGCTTGAGCAGCCATGAGCTGACCCACATTCCGACCCACAACAGGAAACGCCAGTGCGGAAGCAACGGGCCAAAGAGGCTCAAACGTAGCTTCATACCGAGCGAAAAGCGCCCAAGAGGGCCGGAAACGGCTCTTTGGGCACTTCGTATACACTTCGTAATCAGCAGGTCGTGTGTTCGAGTCACATTACCAGCTCCAAAACACCCCCGAAATCCGTGTGGTTTCGGGGGTGTTTTGTTCGTTTTTGGAGCTTTTCAGGATGCGTGTTTTTTCGTTGACCCACACGCTGACCCACACGGGGAAATGGGCGGAAAGGACGCAAGAGCGACAGGCATATAGCTGTCCAGCGATTTTACCCCAGCCCGGTGTAAAATTGATATACACGGCAAATGTCAAGA
>CATJWA010000124.1 GCA_949744025.1 uncultured Eubacteriales bacterium | reverse complement strand
GCGGGCCTGCCGTACACAAAGCTTGTGTATGTGCCCATGGCGGCGGACATCATCCACCCGGGACACATCAACATTCTCAAGACCGCGGCCTCCCTCGGCAGGGTGGTTGTCGGCCTGTTCAGTGACGATGCCATTCGCAGCTACAAGCCGGAGCCGTACATGAGCTACGAGCAGAGGAAAATCGTGCTTGAGAGCATCAAGTATGTGGATGAGGTGACGTGCCAGACCACCAAGGACTACTCGGACAATCTGCGCCGTTACCGCCCGGACTACATGGTCCACGGCACGGACTGGCGCACGGGGCCGCTGGCGGAGGTCCGTCAAAAGGCCATCGACCTCATGGCCGAGTGGGGCGGCGAGGTCGTGGAGCCGGAGTACACGCAGGGCGTGTCGTCCACGGACTTCAAGAGGAAGGTTAAGGAGAACAAATGACACCGGATTTCCTGCGTGAATTTGACTTTTTCACGGGCGTGCCGGACAGCCAGCTCAGGGCGCTGTGCGATTTTCTGATGGACGAATACGGCACGGACCCCGTGCATCACATCATTGCGGCCAACGAGGGAAACGCCGCCGCCATCGCGGCGGGCTATCACCTTGCCACGGGGAAGGTGCCGGTGGTATATCTGCAAAACAGCGGCCTGGGCAACATAGTCAACCCCGCCGCCTCTCTGCTCAATGAGAAGGTGTACGCCATTGCCTGCCTGTTTATCGTGGGCTGGCGGGGCGAGCCGGGGGTGCATGACGAGCCGCAGCACATTTTTCAGGGGGAAATTACTCTCAGGCTGCTTGAGGACCTGGACATACCCGCCTTTGTCATCGGCAGGGATACCACGGATGAGCAGGTGAGGGCAAAGCTTGAGGAATACCGCTCGCTGTTTGCGGAGGGGAAGCAGGCGGCCTTCGTTGTGCGAAAGGGCGCTCTGGAGTATGAGGGTCGGCACGTGTACGCAAACGCCCACTCCATGACGCGCGAGCAGGCCATAAGGTACATCCTTCGCGCCTCGGGGGACGACCCCGTGGTGTCCACCACGGGAAAGGCCAGCCGCGAGCTGTACGAGCTCAGACAGGCTCAGGGACAGGGCCACGGCCATGACTTTCTGACGGTGGGCTCCATGGGACACAGCAGCTCCATCGCCCTTGGCATCGCCATGCACAAAAGGGATCGCCGCGTGTGGTGCGTGGACGGCGACGGCGCGGCGATTATGCACATGGGCGCCATGGCCGTTATCGGCGCGGAGCATCCGGAAAACCTCATTCACATAGTGCTCAATAACGAGGCGCACGAGTCGGTGGGCGGTATGCCCACATCGGCGGGGAGCGTGGACCTGCCGGCCGTCGCGCGCGCCTGCGGCTACGCCGTCGCGGTGTCCGTGTCGGACCCCGGGGAGCTGGACGCGGCGCTTGAGAGCGCGAAGGGGTCGGGCCGGCTCGCATTTATCGAGGTCAAGTGCGCCATAGGCGCGCGGTCTGACCTCGGCCGGCCGACGAGTACGCCGAGGGAGAACAAAGCCGCCTTCATGGCGGAGCTGGGAGGCGGAGTATGACGCTTTTATGCGACCTGCACACCCATACCACCGCCTCGGACGGGCAGTATACCCCGTCGGAGCTGGCCGGGCTGGCGAAAAAGCGTGGGCTGGAGGTCCTGGCAGTCACCGACCACGACACGATTGCCGGCGTTGACGAGGCGCAAAGGGCCGGTGAGAGGCTTGGACTGCGGGTAATCCGCGGAGTGGAGCTCAGCGCGAAGGAGCGGAGCAACTTCCACATCCTGGGCTACGGCTTTCGCTCGGGGGACACCGAGCTTTCCCGCCTGTGCGAAAAATTCCGCGCGGGCAGGGATGACCGGAAATATAAAATCATTGACTTCCTGCGCGAAAAGGGCGTGGAGATTGACCTTGCCGAGGTGGAGAAGCTCGCCGGCGGCGAGGTGATAGCGCGCCCGCACTTTGCCCAGGTGCTGGTGCGCCGCGGCTATACTGCTACAAACCGCGAGGCGTTTGACCGCTATCTGGACACGGAGGAGTTCCGTCAAAGAGTAAAGCGCTTCAAGGCCGACGCGAGGACCTGCGTGGAGGCAATCAAAGCCGCGGGTGGAAAGGTGTCGCTGGCCCACCCGTATCAGATGGGACTGCCCGACGATGAGCTCGAGGAGCTTGTCAGGCAGCTTGCCGGCTGGGGGCTGGACGCCATAGAGTGCTTTTATCCGAAATATACTCCCGAGCAGCAGGATTTTTATCTGCGCCTGGCGGAGAAATACCGTCTGCACCGGACCGGAGGCAGCGATTTCCACGGCGAGAGGGTCAAGCCGGACGTTAAGCTCGCGGCCTGGCCTCTGGAGCCGGACTGGCTGCCGTGAGGGTATGCTGCGGGGGATATATATGTTTTGCCGCGCCGTAATATACGGCGCGGCAAAGTCATATCTCGGGTTTGGACTCGGGCTTGACGGCGGGAATTCTCGCCGTAACGGTGGTGCCCACGCCGGGCCGGCTGGACACGGACAGGCCGTATTCCAGTCCGAAAAACAGGCGCAGACGCTCATGGACCGCGCTCAGGCCGAAGCCCACCCTCTCCTGCCGCTCCATGGCGCGGCGGAGCTGCTCAAGCCTCTCGGGCGGCATCCCCACGCCGTCGTCCGTGACCTGAAGCAGCGCGCCGCCGCCGTCACGGCGGCCGACAATATAGATGTGACCTGCGCCGCGCTTCATTTTTATCCCGTGGTAGAGCGCGTTTTCCACCAGCGGCTGGAGCGTGAGCTTTGGGATGGGCAGCTCCTGAAGGCTCGGGTCAATGTTTATCGTGTACTGCATTATGTCCTGATAACGGACCTGCTGAATCTGGAGGTAGCTGCGCACATGCCCGGCCTCCTCGCGCAGGCTTATCACGTCCTGTCCCCGGCTGAGCGTGTGCCGGAAGAAATCGGACAGGTTGGATACCATCTCCGTGGCCTCGCGGGTTTTGCTGCCCTCAATGAGCCAGATTATCGTGTCCATGGTGTTATAGAGAAAGTGCGGGTTTATCTGGGCCTGGAGCAGCGCCAGCTCCGTTCGGCGGAGAGTGGCCTGCTTTTTCGTGTTTTCCTGAATTTGAGCGTCCAGGCGCGCGGCCATCTGCTCTATGCCCTGGCTGAGTATGCGCAGCTCATATTCCTCGGCCTGGACCGGCGTGCGCGCGGACAGGTCCCCGGCGCTTATCTCCTCAACGCGCATGCAAAGCTGCGCCACCGGACCGGTTAGCGAGCGGCTCATGCGCAGGGTGCTGCGCGCTATTATCAGCACCAGCGCGAACATGAGCAGGCTTCCCGCGGCGATTCCGGCCATTATCCGCGCGGACACAAAGCCGTAAACGCTGCTCAGAGAGCGGGTTTTGTAATAGATGGAGCCGTTCATCTGCTCAAGCAGGTCGCGGCGAAGCTGGTACAGGCGCTGAAGCTGCTCCGCGCGCCCGTCGGGTGCGGCCAGCTCGAGCCGAACAAGCGCCTGCATGATGCGCACGCAGGTCTTGCGCGTATCCTTCGAGCCGGGCCCGCTGCCGGGCATGGCTGAGTCGTATACCTTGCCCGTGATTCGCCGCGCGTCCGTAATTTCCCCGCCGCCGGGCATGGCGGGGGTGTCCATCCAGACCGTTATCCGGCTGAAATCCTCGCTCAGCTGCGAGGCGGAGACAACGTCGCTCAAAAGCAGGCTGTACTGCCGGTTGTAAACCGCCAGCGCGGCGGTTATCGAGCCGACAATGAGTATGGCAGAGGCGGCGAAGGCCAGAGTAAGAGAGAGCATTCTGCGCCGTATGCTGCGCTCGCGGCGCGCGCCGGGCGCACTCATGCTCCGCCCTTTCCTGCACGGTAGTCGCTCGGCGTGCAGCCTTGGGTCTTTTTGAACAGAAAGCTGAAATAGTGCGGGTCGTGGTAGCCCACGTCAAAGGCTATCTCGCCGGAGCGCCTGTCGGTGCTGCGGAGTATCTCCTTTGCCCGGTCCATGCGCTTTGCGGTGATGTACTCGGTAAGCGTGCAGCCCATCTCCTGGCTGAACATGGCCGAGAGGTAGTTCGCGCTTATGTTCACCTGCCGGGCCACACGGTTGAGCGAGAGGCTTTCCCGCGTGTAGTTTTCGTCGATGTACCTCAGCGCCTGGGCCAGCACGCCGTGGCTGCGGCTGCTTGAGGTGCGCTCGCGCAGGCTTACCGCGGCCAGAAGCGTGTCGCGTATGTAGGCGGACAGCTCGGGCACGGTGGTTATCCGGCCGATGAGGTCGTGCTTTGGCAGGCAGGGAATGAACTCCTCCTGCGTCACGCCGAGCGTGAGCGCGTACTGCACTGCGGTGAAGCGGGCGCTGAGCATGAGGTAGTGAAAGGAGGGGGTGAAGTCCAGAGCCTCGGACACGCTGTTCATGTACTGCTCGACAAAGCCCTCTATTTCCTCGGCGCCGGCGGTTTTCATCACGCCGAGCAGAATTGCGGGGTCAACCTTGGTTATGTCAAGCTGGCGCAGCCGGCTGCCGTCGTCCATTCGGTTAAGGCCGCGCAGCACCTCATCGGTGAGCACGTGCTGCGTCGGTACGATATAGCGGTAGGACCAGAGGCGTGAGACGGCCTCAAAGCAGGCGGGCAGCTCGCCGAGGCCCCGCGCCTCCGAGCCGACGGCCACGTACCAGTCCGGCTCGGGCGAGCAGGACTGGTACTGCGTGCGCACGGCGTCCACACAGCGGCGGACGTATGTCCCGAAGGGGCCGCCCCCGCACTTTATCAGAAGTGCAAAGGTGTTCAGGTTCCAGCGCACGAGGATATATTCCTCCGGGTGCGTGAGAAAATGCTGAAAAATTGCTTTTCTTGCCTGGGCTATCGTCTCGGAGAAGCCCTGCTCGGGGCCGGAGGGCTCCGGCGGCACGGAGAAAAAGGCAATGGTATAGCTCTCGGCGCGCATGTCAAGCTCGAGCGAAGCGGCCTCGGCGAAAATCTGCTCCCCGCTCAGCCGGCCGGAGACCGCGCGCTCGAAAAAGCGCCTGCGGGCGTACTGCTCGTACTCCTGTGCCTCGAGGTGAAACTTGGCAAGATAGCTGCTCTGGCTGCGCTCGGTTTCAATCTTCTCGCGTATGCCGTCGAGAACATCAAGCAGGCTGCTTTTCGTCACGGGCTTGAGAAGGTATTGCTCCACGCCGATGGATATCGCGCGTCGGGCGTACTCAAAGTCGTCGTAGCCGGAGATTATCACGACCTTGGTGCCCGGCAGCTCGCGCAGTACAAGGCGGCTGAGCTCCAGTCCGTCCAGAAAGGGCATGCGTATGTCGGTTATGAGCACGTCGGGCTTTGTCCGGAGAATCAGCGGCAGGGCGAGCTCGCCGTCCGCGGCCTCGCCGGCGAAGCTGTAGCCATGCTCCTCCCAGGGCACGCTGTCTCGCAGCGTCTCGCGGATGATGCTCTCGTCCTCTGCTAAAAATACCTTCAGCACGGCAGTTTCCTCCGTAAATCAGATTCTAAAATC
>CATJWA010000123.1 GCA_949744025.1 uncultured Eubacteriales bacterium | reverse complement strand
CGTGCAGCTCCCGCATGACATTGGACCAGATGGTGTCGGTGTCATACATATTGCGCCAGGGCAGTTCCTCCGGGGTGTCGTAACCAGTCCAGACCCCTGCGACATAGTATGGGGTCAGCCCGACAAAGCTCATATCCTTGTAATCCTGAGTGGTGCCGGTTTTGCCGACAACAGGCATCGCGCCGATATTGGATTCGCGGCCGGTGCCGCTCTGGGTGACGACCTGCAGCAGCCGGTTCATCACCGAGGCTGTGTCTTCGCTGAAGGCACGAGTCTTTTTGGGGGTATTGTCGAGGATGACGTTGCCGCTGGCGTCCTCAATGCGGGTGTAGCTGACGGGGCTGTAATAGACGCCGCCGTTGCCGAAGGGCAGATAGGCCGCCGTCAGTTCGCGCAGATAGATGCCGTCGGTCAGCGATCCCAGCGCCAGCGAGGGGCCGAAATCGTTGTGGTCGCCGCTGGTGACGAGGGTAGAAATGCCCAGCTTTTTCTGCATGAAGCTGATGCTTTTTTCAGTTGTCAGCTGCTGCAGAATCTTAACAGGGATGGTGTTGCGGGAGATTCGCAGCGCCTCGACCACCGTCATATCGCCGCGGTAATCCTGCTCATAGTTTTTGGGCCAGTCCCGGCCGTTGATCTTCATGACCGGGCCGTCGTTTAATACCGTCGACCAGTTGATAATGTCATATTCCAGCGCCGGGCCGTAGACGGCAATAGGCTTGATGGCAGAGCCGGAGGGGCGCTTGGCCATCGTCGCGCGGTTGAAGCTTAAGGTCTGGGTCTTCTCCCCCTTGCCGCCGACAACGGCCAGCACATGGCCGTTGTAATCCATGATGACAAAGGCGGATTCAGGGATTTCGCCGTTTGCGTTCGGCGCCAGCTCCGACGCCGAGAAGGTCGCCGGGTCATTATATTTTTCTTCCAGATAATGCTGCATTTCCTGGTTTTCGGTCATGTAGATCCGATAGCCGCCGTTGCGCAGCATATAGTTGGCGTAATTGCGCGACCAGTCGTTGCGTTCGCTCAGGTCGGAGATCACGTCCTCGATGACCATATCGGTGAAATAGGAGGTGACGCCCTGCTGGGTTGCGCCGCCTGAAGGGGTGCTGCTGCTGTCCGTGCGTTTTGCGGTGACGACCGGCTCGGCGCAGTATTTGTCATATTCTGCTTCAGTGATATAGCCGCTGTCTTTCATGCACTCCAACGCATAATTTCGGCGTTTTTTTGCATCTTCCGGATGCAGGTCAGGCCGATTTTTGTTTGGCGAACGGGTCATCCCCGCCAGCGTTGCCGCCTGGGGAATAGTCAAATCCATCGCGCTGCAGCCGAAATAATACTGACTTGCGGCTTCAACACCGTAAACATTGCCGCCCAGGAAAAGGATATTTAAGTAACAGGTCAGAATCTCGTCTTTTGTATAATTGCGTTCCAGCTCCAGCGCGCGGAAAATTTCCCGCAGCTTCCGCACCGGCGTCACGTCGTCATCCTTGGTGACGTTTTTGACGACCTGCTGGGTGATGGTGGAGCCGCCCTGACGTTCTCCTTTGAAAATTGCCCGGAAGGAAACCGCGATCGTGCGCATCCAGTCGACGCCCTCGTGTTCAAGGAAACGCTTGTCCTCGGTGGCGATATAGGCATCTTTAAGAATTTGGGGGATTTCGGTGCTGAGCACCTCGATGCGGTTTTGGTCACCGGACATTCGGAACAGCTCTTCGGGCTGGCCGTTGGCGTCGTTGGCATAAAACATCGTCGTGAAGCTCAAATTAACGTTGTCGAGGTTGACGTTGTTGTCGGTCTCCATAAAGTTCATCACATAGATGGTCATAGCGGCGGCGACGATACAGCCGGTGATGACGCAGATTAAGAAGACCGTTGCCAGGAGCCGTCCTATCTGGCTGAGGCCGAATTTCAGGAATCGCAGCACTTTTTTTGCGCCGCGGTTTTTCACTGCACTCAAAACTTTATATACCTCCTTTGCCGGCGCAGCCGGCTTTTAGACTCGCAGGTGAGCCAGCTTGCAAAGCAAGCTTTGGCTCGACCTGCTCCGTGTTGCTGCCGGCGCAGCCGGCTTTTGGACTCGCGAGCAAGCTCGCTCCGTGTTGCTTTATCAGCGTTTCAGATCAAATCGCGTTATCGCTTCCTCATAGCGTGGGTGTGTGCGTATCGGCATTCGTCCGCGATATCGCTGTGTTATGACTGGCCATTAGGCCAATGCCGTTTTAATCGGCAAAAAT
>CATJWA010000122.1 GCA_949744025.1 uncultured Eubacteriales bacterium | reverse complement strand
TGCCGCGGCAGGCGCGGCGGGAGGACAGAAAGGTAAGGAGCGCGACATGGAAAATTCATTCAATCTCAGGCCGGGAATGCTGCTGGGCGTGGCCTCGTCGGCTACGCAGGTGGACGGGGGAGACTTCAACCACACGTGGAACGACTGGTACAACAAGGGGCATATAAAGGACGGCTCAAATCCTGCGGAGGCGGCGGACCACTGGGAGCGCTGGCGCGAGGATGTGCAGCTCATGCACAAAATGGGCATACAGACCTGCCGCATGAGCGTGGAATGGGCGCGCGTGGAACCGGAGGAGGGTGTGTTTGACACCGAGGCCATTGCACACTTCAAGGAGGAGATCATGCTCCTGATAGGTCTGGGAATAAAGCCGCTGGTGACGCTCCACCATTTCACAAACCCGATGTGGTTTGAGGAAAAGGGCGGCTGGGAGGACTATGACAATGTGATGGCCTACCTGCGTTACGTGGAGAAAATAATTGACGCGCTGGGACATCTGGTGAGCGAGTACATCACGATAAACGAGCCGAACGTCTACGCGCTCAGCGGCTACATGGCCGGCGCGTGGCCTCCGGGCAAGCGCAGCCCGGGGGCGACGGTGAACGTTATGTCCAATCTCGCCAGCGCGCACATAAAAGCATACCGTCTTATTCACGATATGCGCCGCGGCATGGGATTTCGGGACACGAAGGTCAGCTTTGCCAACCACATGCGCGTGTTTACTCCGAAAAATCCGGGCAATCCCATCTGCCGCGCCGCCTGTGCGAAGTCCGAGCAGCTTTTTCAGGACATCATTACCCGCGCAATGGTCACAGGCGAATTTAAAAACCCGCTGAAAAACCGCGGGCGCGACAGGCGGGGCAATTACTGCGACTTCCACGCGCTCAATTACTATTCCCGCACCGTTATTGCCGTATCCGGCGTGTCCGCTTTGGAGGGCGGCTATAAAAACGACCTCGGCTGGGAGATATACCCGCAGGGGATAGCCGAGTGCTGCAAGGCGCTGTACGAGATAGCGCCGCTGCCGATATATATTACCGAAAATGGAACCTGCGACCTCAACGACAGCTTCCGCAGCCGGTTTATATATGAGCACCTGCGCGAGCTTTGCCGCACAAAGCTGCCGGTGAAGCGGTACTACCACTGGTGCTTTACGGATAACTTTGAGTGGCTGGAGGGAAACTACGCCCGCTTCGGAATTGTCAGCACGAATTTTGAGACAATGGAGCGCACGGTAAAGCGCAGCGGAGAGTTTTATTCTAAGATAATCAGAAACCGCGGCGTGAGCGAAAAAATGTATGAGGAATACGTCGCAGGAGAAAGCTACCACTATTGAGAGGAGAACGGCGAGAAATGCCGAGGAAGAACCAGAGAAACACGCGCGGGAAGATAGTGGCCGCGGCGTGGAAGCTTTTTTATGAGCAGGGATATGAGGACACGACGGTTGAGGATATAATCTTCGAGTCGGAGACCTCCAAGGGCACCTTCTACCACTATTTTGAGGGCAAGGACGCCCTTTTGGAGACGCTGTCAGTGCTGTTTGACGAGAAGTATCAGGAGCTTATGGAGAGCATGGACGAAAGCATGGACGCGCTTGCCGCGCTCGAGCATCTCAACTGGGAGCTTTTCGCGATGATTGACAACAGCGTTCCGCTTGAGCTGCTTTCAAGGCTGTTGTCCAGCCAGCTTATAACCAGGGGAGAAAAGCACCTGCTCGACCGTAAAAGAGTATATTTCCGCCTGCTGCGCCAGATTATAATCAGGGGGCAGGAGCGCGGGGAGATACGCCGAGACATGTCGGTGAATGAGATAAGCCGTGCCTACGCCATGTGGGAGCGGGCGCTTATGTACGACTGGTGTCTGTCCGGAGGGGAATATTCCCTGTCCAAGTACAGTGCGTCGCTCACGCCGATGTTTTTGAACGGATTTCGGGGAGAAAAAGACGGGAAGTGAAAAAATTTATTTTTGGTCAAAATTGAAGTTCAGTTATAAGTGTGGTATAAAAGCCTTGTAATTAAAAGAAAAAATTATAATTATTAGAACGGAGTATAGTTAATCGTCTATACTCCGTTCTGTGTTGCGGTCTGCTTTCCGATGTGGTATAGTGGACTCAGTCAAGAAAAGAAAGAGGGTTCCAAGAGATGAACATTGGAGAAGTTTTGGCATTTGTACTCTATTTTGTGGTTGTACTTATAATCGGCGTGGTGTTCTTCATGCGCGGCAAAAACGACACCGGCGACAAGGCGTATTTCCTTGGCGGACGCAAGATGGGCGTGTGGGTCACGGCTATGAGCGCGCAGGCCTCGGATATGTCCGGCTGGCTGCTCATGGGACTGCCCGGCAGCATCTTCGCTTTCGGCATCGGCCAGGTGTGGATAGGCGTCGGCCTTGCGATAGGCACCGCGGCGAACTGGATTATTGTTGCCCGCCGTCTCAGACGTTTTTCCAGAGCGGCGAACGATTCGATAACGCTGCCGCAGTATTTGACCAACCGTTTCGCCACGCAGAATCCTGCGCTGAAGATAGTCTGCGCGGTAATATTCCTCGTGAGCTTCACTATATACGTTGCCTCCGCTTTCGTTGCGGGACAGACGGTCCTGTGCTCGCTGTTCCCCTGGTTTGCCGAGCATAAGCAGGTGGCTCTGCTGCTGTTCTCCGCGATAATTCTGTGCTATACCTTCCTGGGCGGCTACAACGCCGTGTGCTGGACTGACTTTTTCCAGGCGCTGCTCATGCTTGCGGCCCTGCTTGCAACTCCGCTGGTCATGGTCGCTGTCGGCAACTTTGATTCCGGCTTTGCCGGCGCTTTCGGCGAGGGAATAAGCGCTTTCGGCTCAAATCCCTTTGCCGCGGATTGGACAGAAATTGTAAGCGGCCTTGTCTGGGGCCTTGGTTACTTCGGAATGCCGCACATACTCGTGCGCTTTATGAGCATCGAGAAGCCCTCGATGATAAAGAAATCCTCCTGTGTGGCCATAGTGTGGGTTATTCTCTCGCTCGGCGCAGCCGCGGCTGTGGCGATTTTAGGCAGAACTTTCATCTTTGGCGACGGGACCTCCCTGGCTGAGATGCTCCTGCCGGCAGACAGAAACAGCGTGTTCATAGCGGTTGTAAAGAGAATTTTCCCCGGCTTTATTGCGGGACTCATGCTTGCGGCAATCATCGCCGCGTCCATGAGCACTGCGGACTCCCAGCTGCTCGTGGCCTCGTCCTCCTTCACCAGCGACCTGTATAAGCCCCTTATACGCAAGGGTCAGGCCAGCGACAGGGAGATTGGCTGGGTCGGACGCATAGTTGTGGTCATAGTCTCGGTTGTGGCATTCTTCATTGCATCGAGCGACAGCGAGTGGGCCGGCGACATTATGGCGATGGTCGAAAACGCCTGGGGCCTGTTTGGCGCGGCTTTCGGTCCGGTGGTTATTCTGTCCCTGTTCTGGAAGCGCTTTAACTACAGCGGCGCGGTTGCCGGCATCGTGGTGGGTGCGGTTGCCGACGCACTGTGGCTGGTGTTCCTCAAGAGCTCGACCAACATATATGAGATACTCCCCGGCTTCGTCGCCGGCGCGCTTGCGGCGGTTATTGTGACGCTCGTCACTCCCGCTCCGGGCGAGGAGGTGCAGCATATCTTCGCCGAGGCCACCGACGAGAGTGTGGATGACTGAAAATATTGGAAATATTACAAAACGGAGGCTTCGCCGAAGCCTCCGTTTTGCCGCTTGCCACATTGACAAAAGATGGGGGAGCGGTTATAATCTGAATATTATGGCGGAATAATGGCTCTGTGCCGCGCGGGATTGACCGGCGGACCGATTTTAAAATATTTGACGGAGGTTTACAATATGAATACTGCGGATAAGGCTGCCAGATACCACGATAAGGGCTACAACTGCGCTCAGAGCGTGTTTGCCTCGCTGGGCGAGTACACTCACATGGATGAAAAACAGGCGCTGGCCGTGGCCACAGGCTTTGGCGGGGGACTCAAAAGCGGCGAAATATGCGGGGCCATTTCCGGAGCGGTGATGGCGCTGGGCGTTGTGTTTCCTCACATTAAGGAAAACGACCCCGAGGGCAAGGAACGCACGGGCGAGCTTGCCGAACGCTGTGTCAACGAGTGCAGAAAAAGGCTCGGCTGCGTGACCTGCCGCGAGCTTATCGCGCGCGAGGGTAAGGAAAGCTGCATACGCTGGATACGGGAATGCGCCGCCGTGGCGGAGGAAATAATAAAGGATAACACATAAGGGAGATAAACGCATGGGCATTTACGAGGAGCTTGTCGCCAGAGGGCTTATCGCGCAGGTGACGAACGAGGAAGAAATAAGGGACCTGATAAACAACGGCAGGGCCACATTTTATATAGGCTTTGACCCGACGGCGGACAGCCTGCATGTCGGCCACTTCATGGCGCTGTGCCTGATGAAGCGCTTGCAGATGGCGGGCAACCGGCCTATTGCGCTCGTCGGCGGCGGCACGGGTATGGTGGGCGACCCGTCGGGACGCACGGATATGCGAACGATGATGACGCCGGAGACAATAGCGCACAACTGCGAGTGCTTTAAAAAGCAGATGGAGCGTTTTATCGAGTTCGGCGAGGGAAAGGCGCAGATGGTCAACAACGCTGACTGGCTTATGAAGCTCAACTATGTTGAGCTGCTGCGCGAGGTCGGCGCCTGCTTCTCGGTCAACAATATGCTGCGCGCGGAGTGCTACAGGCAGCGCATGGAAAAGGGCCTTAGCTTTCTTGAGTTCAACTACATGATTATGCAGTCCTATGACTTCTATTATCTTTTCCAGCACTACGGCTGCAACATGCAGTTCGGAGGCAACGACCAGTGGAGCAACATGCTCGGCGGCACGGAGCTTATCAGGCGCAAGCTTGGCAAGGACGCGCACGCGATGACGATAACCCTTCTGCTCAACTCTGAGGGCAAGAAGATGGGTAAGACCGCCTCGGGAGCGGTGTGGCTTGACCCGAATAAAACGTCTCCTTACGATTTTTATCAATACTGGCGCCACGTGGGCGACGCGGACGTGCTCAAGTGCATACGCATGCTTACATTCCTGCCGCTTGAGCAGATTGACGAGATGGATAAATGGCAGGGCAGCGAGCTCAACCGTGCCAAGGAGATTCTTGCCTATGAGCTGACAAGCCTGGTCCACGGCGAGGCTGAGGCGAAAAAGGCCGAGAGCGCGGCAAAGGCCCTTTTCGGCGGCGCTGGAGACGATGCCAGTATGCCCACCACCGAGCTTGCTGCGGACGACCTGTCTGACGGAAAAATTGACATACTCACGCTGCTTGTAAAAACCGGACTGTGCCCGTCCAAGGGAGAGGCAAGGCGCAACGTGCAGCAGGGCGGAGTAAGCGTAAACGACGAGAAGGTAAGCGAAATTTCCGCCAGCTTTACGGCCGAGGAGCTCTCCTCGGGACTGACGGTCCGCCGCGGCAAAAAGAGCTTCAACCGCGTTGTGCTCAAGTGAGCCGGCGGTCAGGTGTTTACCGAAATTTAACAGATGCTGCATTGACCTTAAAGGGAAACCGTACTAAAATAAAAATTGGCCATGTGATGCGAAGGAGGGCTGCGGAATGAGCCGAAACAAAAAGAAGAAAACCAAGGTTTCGCCGATTTATACGGTGGCACTGGTGTGGCTTGCGCTCTCGCTTCTCTTTCCGCCCTACGGAATCAGCAGGATAATTTTGTTCTCGCTCGTGTCGGTCGGAGCTTTTTTTGGAGTGCGGGCCTTTGTGAACAAAAAGTACGGAGAAAAGTACGGAGAGGAATATGAGCCTGAACAGGAGCCGGAACCGAAGCCGGAGAAAAAGCCGGAACCGGTCAGCTACGGCAAGGATGTGGACGCGATAATCAGGGAGGGCAAAACCGCGCAGCGCGAGCTCGGCCGGCTGTATGCCTCCATCGGCAATCTTGAGGTGAAAAAGAAGATACGCGACATCATGGAGGTGTCCGACAAGATTATTCAGGATGCCATTGACGATGCCAGCGACGTGCCGCAGATAAAGAAATTCCTTGACTATTACCTGCCTACGACAATAAAGCTGCTCAATACCTATGACCGTATGGGCTCTCAGGGTATAGAGGGGGAAAATATCTCCGGAACCATGTCCAGTATCGAGGACATGCTCGACACGGCCATAACGGCCTACAAAAAGCTGCTCGACGGCCTGTTTGCCAATCAGGCGATGGATATAGAGACGGATATTGAGGTTATGAATACGATGCTCAAGCGGGAGGGGCTTGCCGGCGGCGGGCCCGCCTTTGGAGTGTGAGGGCAGTGATACTGCCGCAGACATATGATGAAAGGAACGTGTGCAAATGAGCGAGGAGACAAACTTTGACTATATACCAAAGCTGACGCTTGACCCAACGCCGGCAGCGGCTGCGGTTGCTCCGGAGCCGGAGAAGAAGGAGGAAAAGGAAGTCGCGCCCGACCGTCCGGAGCTTTCCAAGCTCTCCGAGGCCGAGCAGGCCGCGGTGAGGGAGTTTGCAAAGCAGATTGACGTGAGCAACGCAAATCAGGTGCTGTCCTACGGAAGCGCGGCGCAGACGAACATATCCGACTTTTCCAGCTCCGCGCTGAGCACGGTGCGCAGCAAGGACCTCGGAGAGGTTGGCGAAATGCTCTCCAGCCTTGTGGTTGAGCTCAAGGGGCTCAATTTTCCCGAGGAGGAGAAAAAGGGGTTTAAGGGGCTTTTCAAAAAGGCCTCAAACAACATTGCCTCGCTCAAGGCGCAGTACAACAAGGCTGAGGTGAATGTTGACCGAATAACCTCCGAGCTGGAGAAGCACGAGCGCGTGCTGCTCAAGGACATTGCCATGATGGATAAGATGTACGGGATGAATCAGGCGTATTTCAAAGAGCTGACGATGTACATTTTAGCCGGACAGCTCAAGTGTAAGGAGCTGCGCGAGAAGGATTTGCCGGAGCTTGAGCGAAAGGCCCGGGAGTCGGGGCTGCCAGAGGACGCGCAGGCGGCAAACGACTTTGCCAACATGATAGGCCGCTTTGAAAAGCGCCTGCATGATTTGGAGCTGACGCGCATAATCTCGCTTCAGATGGCGCCGCAGATTCGCCTTATTCAGAACAACGACAGCCTTATGGCCGAGAAGATTCAGACCTCAATCGTCAACACCATACCGCTGTGGAAATCGCAGATGGTGCTTGCGCTGTCGATGGAGCACTCACGTCAGGCTATGGAGGCCCAGCGGGAGGTGTCCGAGGTGACAAACGCGCTGCTGAAGAAAAACGCGGAGGCCCTGCACCAGGGCAGCGTGGGCGTCGCTCGTGAGTCCGAGCGCGGCATAGTGGAGATTGAGACGCTCAAGCATACAAACCAGGAGCTTATAAACACGCTTGAGGAGGTCCGTCAGATTCAGGAGGACGGCCGCTCCCGCCGTGCTGAGGCAGAGGTTGAGCTTGGCCGGATTGAGGGCGAGCTTAAGCAGAAGCTGCTTGAAATCAAGGGATAAAGCCGCGATGGCGGCGGAAATTAGTACTGTTTGTAAGCCATGTTGTCCCCGCCAAAGGAGGCCGGAATGAAATTTTTCAAAAACAAGATAGTTGCAATTACGCTCGCGGCGCTGGTGGTGATTGGCTGTCTGGGCTACGGGCAGTACAAAAAGCCCGCGGCAATGGCGGAGCCGGTTTACGGCGACTGGACGTATGACGGCGCGGGGATACTCTCGTCGGAGGCGCTCATGCAGGTTGACTCGTACAACGCTCAGTGGGAGACAGATTACGCCAGCGTGCTGGCCGTGGCTACGGTGCCGAGCACAGGGGGCTGGGAAATTTCCGACTACGCGGTGACCATGGGCGAAAAGTGGGGCTTGGGTGCAAACGATATGCTGCTGCTGATTGATGACGGCGGCGGTGAATATTGGCTGGTGACCTCGGAAAAGATTGAGGATGCCCTGACCTGGGACGGAATTTATTACACGGTAAACGGCAGCTTTGACCCCGCTTTCAAGAACGGCAGCTATGACGCGGCCGTGACACAGCTGTTTCAGTCAATGGACCTGCTGTACGGCGAGAAGCTGGAGAAAATGAGCGGGGCAATGCCCAGCACGGATGGCTACTATTACAGCCCGTATTACAACGCGAGTGAATACAGCTACAGTGCCGGCGCCTCTCTTGGCGACATAATTCTGCTGCTGGTGGCGGTATTTGTCGTTCTGTCCTGGATTGACCGCGCCCGTTACAGGACCTGGTACGGCCGCTACGGCACAATGGGCCGTCCGCCGGTGAGCTTTGTGCCGCTTATTTTCTGGCACAGACCGGGCGGCGTGTGGTTCAGAAGCATGAATTCGACAATGAACAGACCCTTTAATGGCGGTGGACGCGGGCCCGGACCAGGCGGCTTCGGCGGCCGTCCCGGCGGCTTTGGCGGCGGGGGCTTC
>CATJWA010000121.1 GCA_949744025.1 uncultured Eubacteriales bacterium | reverse complement strand
GTGGCAAAGCCACTTTTTCGAGAGAGCCTCGCTTTGCTCTGCGCCTCACCGCCCTGCGGGCTGCTCGACGCTCGCTCCGCGCAGAGTGTTTTTTCCGACGTACACGCCGCCGGAAAAAACGATCAAACTTTATTTCGCGCCTGCGGGCGCGAAACTCTACGAGGTTTTTTGACAGAATGACGCGGTCCGCCCTGCGGCCCGCGTTTTTTTTGTGCCGCTTGGCGCTCTGTGCGGGCCGACACTATGCAGCCGGCTTATTGTTTTTAAATTCGCGTGTGGTACAATGTCAGTGAATATCAAAAACGAAAGGAGCACCCGGCATGAAAAAACGTATACTTTCTCTCGCGCTTGTTCTCCTCCTGACTCTGTCACTTCTTCCTGCCACGGCCGCGGCGGCGGACTACCCCGAGCCGAACGTCCCCGACGTATTTCAGGGCGACGGGGTGTATGTCACTGTCAAGCCTCTCATTCTTCCCGAGGGCTACAAGCCGCTTGTCGAATCCTTTGGAGACCCCCTGTATGACGGGCTTTTGCTCGTGTACAAATCGGAAACCGTAATGGATTCCCACGGCTATCCCGCGGGCAGCAGACGCCTTGTCAATTTTGCGGATGCCAGCGGCTGCCTGATTTTCCCCTCCCCCTATGAGGTATATGAGTCGGCGTACCTGCCCGCGATAAGGTTCAGCAAGGGCGTGTGCGAGCTCCAGACGGAGCAGAATCATTACATCCGAGTTGACAGAAACGGAAACATCGTTGACGAGGGCGACACGGAAAAGCACACATGGGACAGGAACGAGTATGCCGAGCACGGAATTACGCTCGGCGCCGGCGCGCTTGAGGGCATCGTCAGTCTCGGCTCATATCGCAATCGGTTTACAGACAAATATGCCATAGCCCGTGACAGGCGCGGAGAGTGGGCCGACGCCCGTTACGGCGCGCCCTATGTAATCATTGACACCTCCGGAAATATTGCCGGCTCCATTCGGGCCGAGGCTCCCCTTTATATTTCCGGCGTAGGCTATGTCAGCGACGACGGCTATGTTGTCGCCCGAATAGAAAACAGCATGGACAGCAGTGCCGGTACGCTCTACCGTGTTTATGATATAAAAGGCAATGTGGTCCTGCCCGAGGGTGTGCTTAAGTTTGCCAACAGCGACCCCTTTGACGCGGATTACCGCTACGACGGCGGACTGATCAACGCCTATGGCGCGGACGACTCGCGTGAGCCCTACGCCTTCTTTGACATAAAGGGGAATCCCGTCGTGCCCCTGCCGCGAACTGAGTGTGTCAACAACTGGCCCTATGACCCCGAGGTGTTCAAAGACTCTGGCCTCCGGCCCTTCGTTGAGGCGACGCAGTTTGACAATGGCGCGGCCTTTATGCATGTGTATCTCTATGACGCATGGGGTGATGGGAACAGCGTTGCCTCCTGGTACTATATGCTTGAGGCCCACGAAGGGACCTACAGCGGCCCCGGCAGAGTTTATAACTACGCAAAGGGCGGCTTCGAGGGCTCTGCCCAGCCCACGGCACCCACGACACCGACCCAGTCGGGCGCCGATAAGCCCTCCGACTGGGCCCGGAGCTATGTGGACGAGGCCGTGTCCGCCAATTTAGTCCCCCAGACCCTCCGCAGCTCCTATACCAGCGCCATCACCCGAGCCGAGTTCTGCGCCCTCGCCGCCCAGCTTTATGAGGCGGTAAAGGGAGAGATTGCCACCCGCGCGGAGTTTTCCGACACCACCGATGTAAACGTGCAGAAGATGGCCTCCCTCGGCGTAGTCACCGGCGTGGGTGACGGCAGATTCGACCCCGACGGCTTTCTGACCCGCGAGCAGGCCGCGGCCATGCTCTCCCGCCTCGCGGACGCCCTTGGCAAGCCCCTCCCCGCGGGCAGCGCCGCCTTCGCCGACAATGCCTCCGTCTCCTCCTGGGCTCTTGAGGCCGTGGGCCGGATGCAGGCCAGCGGCGTCATGTCCGGCGTCGGTGACAATAAGTTCGACCCCGCCGGCAGCTATACCAGAGAGCAGAGCATCATAACCGCCCTGCGCCTCTACAACGCCGTAAAATAATCCCAAGCCCGCACCTCCTTTTCTAACCGTAGGCCCACAGCGTGAAAATAACGCAGCAACATATGCAACAAAAATAGAAGCAGGCGGCAAAAAAATAATAAGCCGTACTCTCGATTGAAAAGCCTCCTGCCGGAGCTGCCGGCACGGTTTCTCAACTCGTGCTCCGGCCCCGGAGCGCGCCTCCAAAGCCCTGTCCCTCAAAAAAGCCGGCCCCGCCGCTTTTTTTGAGGGACAACCCTTGCCAACCCTGAGCTTTTGTGTTAAAATAACAGGGCTAATCTTATAACACAAGGGGCTGTTAATAAATGTCAGGACATTCCAAGTGGCACAATATACAGAAAACCAAGGGCGCGGCGGACGCCAAGCGCGCGCAGACCTTCACGAAGATTGCGCGCGAGATGATAGTCGCCGTCAAGGAGGGCGGCAGCGGCGACCCGAACAACAACTCCCGCTTGGCCACCGTTATTGCCAAGGCCAAGGCGGCGAACATGCCCAACGACAATATCAAGCGCACCATCGACAAGGCTCTCGGCAGCGGCGACACCTCCAACTACGAGCGCATAAACTACGAGGGCTACGGCCCGAACGGCGTGGCGGTGATAGTCGAGACCATGACCGACAACCGCAATCGCACTGCCTCTGAAATGCGCCATTATTTCGACAAATACGGCGGAAATATGGGCGCGACCGGCTGCGTTTCCTGGTCCTTTGACCGTAAGGGCGTTATCGTTATTGACAACGAGGACGGAGAACTGGACGAGGATACGGTGATGGAGGCCGCTCTTGAGGCCGGCGCGGACGATTTCGAGCCGGACGGCGAGATTTTCAACGTCTATACCCAGCCGGAGGACGTCGCGGCCGTGGCCGAGGCGCTCACGAACGCGGGCTACAGCCTGCTGTCCGCCCAGGCTGAGATGATTCCCCAGAACGGCTATATCAAGCTCACGGACGAGGGCGATATCAAGAACATGCAGAAGATGCTCGACATGTTCGAGGACAATGACGACGTGCAGAACGTCTACCACAACTGGGACAACGACGACTGAGTGCTTGTTTTCGCTTGTGAATGCAGGCTATGGAATATTCTCAATCGGAAAATACGCAGACTGACCCAGCTCCGGTGACGGGGCTGGGTCAGCGCAGTAAATTTCAGGATTAACGAGGTGCTTATTATGAAAACAATGGTAGCATATTTTTCCGCCGGCGGAGTTACCGAAAGGCTGGCAAAGACCCTTGCCGGCGCGCTGGGAGCCGATTTGTTCGAGATAAAGCCCGAGGTTCCGTACACAAAGGCGGACTTGGACTGGATGGACAAAAAAAGCCGCAGCACGCTGGAAATGCAGGACCCGAGTTCCCGCCCCGCGATTGCGGGCGTGCCGGAGAACATGGAGCAGTATGACAGGGTGTTCGTCGGTTTCCCGATATGGTGGTACGTGGCCCCCACGATAGTAAACACCTTCCTGGAGAGCTTTGACTGCTCCGGAAAGACCATAGTGCCATTTGCCACCTCGGGAGGCAGCGGCATGGGCAAAACAGACGAAAGGCTCGCGCCGAGCTGCAAGGGCGCAAAGCTGCTCGCGGGCAAGGTTTTCACGCCCGGAGCATTTGAAAACGAGCTGCGAGCCTGGGCCGAGGGTCTGTAAAAGACGCAAAATGCTGAGAAAAGAGAAAAATGAAAAGGTTTGAATACAAGGTTGTTGCAATTGCCGCAGCCTTTGCCGTGAGCACAAAGCAGTACGAAAAGACTGCGGAGGAATTTGAGGCGAGACTCAACGAGCTCGGAGACGAGGGCTGGGAACTGGTTCAAAGGTTGGACGGCTTCTTTTTCCTGAAAAGAGAGCTTGACTGAGAGGGAGGCAGACATGGGCTTTGGCTATGGCTTCGGCGGTTTTGACAGCGGATTTAATTTCATGAGAATAATGTTTTTGGCCGTGTTTTTTATCGTGATTGCCGTGTTTGCAGTGGTGATTATAAAAGGCATCGGCCAATGGAACCGCAACAACCGCTCTCCGCGGCTGACGGTCCCAGCCACGGTGGTCACAAAGCGGGCAAACGTGTCGCATCACAGCCATCACGCGGGTGACGTGGGAGCAATGCACCATACGAGCTCAACAAGCTATTACGCCACCTTTCAGGTCGAGAGCGGAGACAGGCTGGAGCTGCGCGTATCCGGACCAGAGTACGGTATGCTGGCCGAGGGCGACAGGGGAATGCTGACATTTCAGGGCACGCGGTATCTCTCGTTTGAGAGGGACATGAACCATTGAGGGACTGCCCGTAAATCCGGCGCGCGGCAGGCGCGCAGGCGATTTGCGGTTATGCCCTGCAAACACAAAAATGCGGAGGTGAACAGCGCATGAAGCTGACAGCAAGAGACTGGGGCGCGCTTCCGGACGGCGGGAAGGCCCAACTTATAACTCTCAGCGCGTCGGACGGCACGGCGGTCACGCTCTCAAACTACGGCGCGATAACTCAGTCAATCATGACGCGCGACAGAAACGGGATGCCGGACGATATTGTGCTCGGATACGACACATTGGAAGAATATGTAAACGATGAGCTGTTTTTCGGAGCCTGTGCGGGTAGGTACGCCAACCGGATAGGCAAGGCGGAGCTCCCGCTCGGCGGCGAGGTCTGGCCGCTCACAGCCAACGAGAACGGAAACACCCTGCACGGCGGCACGGGCTTTCACAAAAAGCTTTGGGACCTTGACAGCGAGGGCGGGAGCGTCATTCTGAGCCGCGTCAGTCCGCATCTTGAGGACGGTTTCCCAGGCGAGCTGAGCGTTCAAGTGCGCGTGACGCTTGACAGCGGGCGTCTGCGCTTTGACTACATGGCGAGCAGCGACCGCGACACGGTTTGCAGCCTGACAAACCACAGCTATTTCAACCTGATTGGCATGGGCTCGGCGGGCGGGCACATTTTGCAGGTAAACGCCTCGCGCCTGACGCCGGTGGACGGACAGCTTTTGCCGACGGGGGAGCTCGCGGAGGTGGAGGGCACGGACTACGATTTCCGAGAGCCGCGGGCGGTTGGGCTTTCCGAGCTCGACTGCAACCTTGCGCTCGACGGAGTGGACGCGCCGGCGGCGGTGCTCTCGGAGCCGGAGACAGGGAGAAAAATGGAGCTGTGGACTGATTTGCCGGGCCTTCAGCTCTACAACGGCGGCAGCATCACCCCGCGGCTTGGTAAGGGCAACATGCACTACCGAGCACACAGCGGTATATGCCTTGAGCCGCAGCATTTTCCGGACGCGGTGCACCACAAGAATTTTCCGTCGGCCGTGCTGCGCGCGGGAGAGGTCTACAGCCGTTACATAGAGTACCGCTTCTCTACCGGTAATTGAAGAAAAAAGCAAAAAGAATAATTCTCTAATTGGGAGGACGTTGACAAAGCAGCGCCGGATGGCGCAGAGAATTTTTCGTCTGTTTGGTGAAAAACCGCAGGGGGCGCTGAATGCATTTCCGAGGATTTTGAGGCAAAATGATGGGAAATAATCAATCAAGCCAGACGCCGGCGGACTGCTTTGTCAATAACCCCTGATTGCTGCGCATTAACAGGCCCGAAGCTGAAAAGCCTCGGGCCTGTTGGGTTTACTCCTTTATGAGACGCTCGTACTGCTCCGCGCCGAGCGTGCCGTCGGCGGCCTGGTCGCGCAGAGAGGCGGCGTAGCGCGACCAGCGCTCAAACTCCGAGGCTGTCATTTTGCTTTTCATGTAGCGGGCATAATGAGTCTTGTAGGCGCGGTTATAGGTCAGCCAGACGGGGTCGTTTTTGCATTTGCTGCCATACCGCTTTCTTGCTCCGATGCTGCGGCAGGTTTTCTGAGGCTCGCCGGGCAGAGGATTTTCGCAGTAGCTGCTGTACTTTCCGCCGGCGAGAAGAAAATAGCGGCCGCAGTTGTCGCATTTCTTAGGCAAATGGGAGCGTTCCAGGCCGCGAAAGAAGTCGATATACAGAAAGTCCCGCAGGCGGCTGAAAACGCAGGAGAGAGAGAAAAGCTCGGAGCCGGATGAGTCGGTGAAGGGTTCATAAGAGCTTTCTACCATGCATGAAACCGGCAGCTTTTCAAGGGGCGGGCTGTCACCGAGATAGCGGGAGAAGCAGCCGGCAAGCTCCTCATTTGACAGGAAAGCCCGCTTTTCGTGTATGTATCCGTCCAGCAGAGAGGAATACGCGCGGCGGGCTTGCAGAAGGTCGGCAGCGAGGCAGACATATTCCTCAAGCAGTCCGGCTACGGCGAGGTTGAGGGAGGCAAGCTCCTCCGCGGCACCCGCACCGGACAGGCTTGACAGAGCGGAGGCGATACGGAGAAAATAGAAGTCAACAAAAGAAAATGAATCCTCTAATGCGGACGGGCCCGCGCCGCCGTCGGGGCAGAGCCTGTCCAGCAGGGAGGGAAGGCGCGGCTCGGTCAGACTGAGTCGCAAGCTGCCGTGACGGAAAACGGGCAGGCGGGAGGCTAAGGCTCCGATGCGGGAAAAAAGCTTCTGCGCGCTCTGCATACAGCCGAGAAAGGCGCGCAGCCGCGCAGTGCTGACGCCGTTTAGCTGTGCTTTGGGGACAAGACGCCACAGGGAAACGAGACAGTCATTAAGCTCCTGTTCGGGGAGATTCAGGCAGGCGGTGAGCGTTTCACCGCTCTTATACGCATACCCCTCAATGCAGACGTGTTCAGCGCAGAAATTTGCCTTGAACTCAAGCATGGCTAAGCACTCCAATCAAGCATGTAATAATAGAGGATTGCAGGATGATTTTACCACATCTAATCGCGGCGCGCAAGAGAAAATGTTTTTAAAATAAATTTTAAATCCAATTTTAAAATTGATTTCTACCGGAGAGGACTTATGAGCGAATGGGTCAGGATTTACTGAAAAAATTGTAAAATTATTGACAAATTACCAAATATGGGCTTGAAAGAGACAGGCAAAGTCTGTATAATGTAGGCACGCAGGCCCACCCTGCCGACGCGGAAAAAGGAGACGAGGGGGCAGGGCCAATAAGAAAGAAGGAAAGGTGAGCACCAATGAGAAAGAAACTTCTGGCTCTGCTGCTCGCGGTTGTGATGACCGTGGGTCTGGCGGCGCCGAGCTTCGCGGCGGAGGAGACTCCGGCGGCCGCGGAGACTGACAAAATCGTTATCCTGCACACCAACGACGTACACTGCGGAATCGACCAGACTGTCAAGGACGAGGCCGTAACCAATATCGGTTACGCGGGCATCTCCGCCTACAAGGCGGAGATGGAGAATGCCTATGGACAGGACAATGTCACGCTGGTTGACGCCGGCGACGCCATTCAGGGCGGACCCATCGGCACCCTGACCAAGGGCGCGGCGATAGTGGAAATCATGAACGCCGTAGGCTATGACATAGCCATCCCCGGCAACCATGAGTTCGACTACGGCATGGACAACTTCCTGAGTCTGGCCAGGGACAAGGCGCAGTACACCTACATCTGCTCCAACTTCACCGACCTGGCGGGCAAGAGCGTGTTCGACGCTTACAAGATGGTTACCTACGGCGACGTGAAGGTTGCGTATGTCGGCATCGACACTCCCGAGACATTCACCAAGTCCACCCCGACCTACTTCCAGGACGACGCGGGCAACTACATCTACAGCTTCCAGCAGGGCAACAACGGTCAGGACCTTTACAGGGCCGTGCAGACCGCTGTTGATGCCGCCAAGGCCGAGGGCGCAAACTATGTGGTTGCACTGGGCCATCTCGGAGACAACGGCTCGACCGAGGAGTGGAAGGCGCAGAGCGTTATCGCCAACACCACCGGCATCGACGTTTTCATCGACGGACACTCCCACGAGCAGATTGAAAAGACCGCCGCCAACAAGGACGGCAAGGACGTTGTCTGGGCGCAGACCGGCACCAAGCTGGCCGCTATCGGCAAGGTCGTTATCGACACAAAGACCGGCGAGATAAGCAATGAGCTGGTGAGCGGCTGCGCTACGCAGGACGAGACGGTTGCCGCCTTCGTCAAGGCCAAGAACGACGAGTTTGAGGCTGAGCTGAAAAAGGTTGTGGCCAAGTCCGAGACTGAGCTGACCACCAAGGACGCCAACGGCGAGCGTCTTGTCCGCAGCGGCGAGACCAACCTCGGCGACCTGTGCGCCGACGCTTACCGCACAATGCTCGGCGCTGACGTGGCTTTTGTCAACGGCGGCGGCGTGCGCGCGGATATTGCCGCGGGCGACATTACATATGAGAGCATAATTAACGTGCATCCCTTCGGCAACGAGGCCTGCCTGGTGGAGACCACCGGCCAGAAGATCCTGGATGCTCTGGAGTTCAGCGCCAGCAAGTACCCCGATGAGAACGGC
>CATJWA010000120.1 GCA_949744025.1 uncultured Eubacteriales bacterium | reverse complement strand
GAAAATTTACAAATCTGATACAGACATTTGACAAAATGTGCTATACTATTAGTCTGAGAAGAAGTATTATTATTTATTACAGGAAACTTCGGGCTTTTGGGCCTGACGAAGGGAGGCGCTGCCGCCTTTGAAAAACGATAAGCCTAAAAAGAAAGGCCGCACCGTCGAAAAGGCTGCCGACGCTGCGGCGATGACAATAGGTGTGATAATAAGGCTTGTCCTGCGCACAGTTATGACGGTATTGCTGATCTTCATAACCACAGGACTTTTGTTCGGGTGCATTTTCGCGTTTTACGTGAAAACCTCGCTGACAACGGATTTGGATATCTCGCTGGAGGATTTTGCGGTTTCGCTCTCGAGCACGATATGGTATACCGATTCCGAGGGGCAGAGTCAGGAACTGGTGACGCTCAACTCCACGGTAAACCGAGTGTGGGTGGACTATGAAAACATACCCAAGAATATGGAGCACGCGCTCGTTGCCATTGAGGATAAGCGCTTTTACAATCACAAGGGCGTGGACTGGTACCGCACCGTCGGAGCGTTCGGAAACATGTTCCTGACCATGCGCAATGATTTCGGCGGCTCGACACTGACGCAGCAGATTATCAAAAACCTCACCGGCAAAGACGACGTAACCGTCCAGCGCAAGCTGATAGAGATTTTTCAGGCCCTTGAGCTGGAAAAGACCTACACCAAGGAGGAGATTGTCGAGTGGTATCTCAACATCGTCTACTTCGGGCAGGGCTGCTCCGGCGTACAGACCGCGGCGCAGACCTACTTCGGCAAGGACGTGTGGGACCTGTCGCTGGCCGAGTGCGCAAGCATCGTGGGAATAACCAATAACCCCTCGAAGTACGACCCCTTCGGCGCGGCGATGATAACCGACCGCGAAACCGGCAAGAGCTATTCCAACCGCGAGTGGAACAAGCGCCGGCAGGAGACGATTCTTTATGAGATGTACGACCAGGGATATATCACCTACAATGAGTACAATCAGGCCGTACACGAGGAGCTCAACTTCGTACGAGCGGAGAACGAGGGCTATACGCAGAACATCTACTCCTATTACGAGGAGACTGTGATAAACGACGTGCTCGAGGATTTGATGGAGCAGAAGAATATCACGATTGACGCGGCCCGCCTGCTGCTGTATAACGGCGGCTATCAGATTTACTGCTGTCTGAACAAGGACATTCAGGACAAGGTCGATGAGGTGTACGAAAACATTGACGGCCTGCCTAAATCATATTACGCCGCATCCCAGCAGCTTCAGTCGGCGATAGTGGTGATGGACCCGTATACAGGCGCTATAGTCGCCCTGCGCGGCGGCGTGGGAGAAAAAACGATAAACTTCGGCCTTAACCGTGCCACGGTGTCACAGCGCCCGCCCGGCTCGTCGATAAAGCCGCTGGCGGTTTACGGGCCCGCGATTGAGTACGGCTTTATAACCCAGACCACGCTGGTAAACGACGCTCCGGCGGGTACAATCAAGCTTTCCGGAACAAGCTGGTATCCGAGAAACGCTAACGGCAAAAACATGGGAGTAACCACAATACGCAATGCGCTGGCGCAGTCGCTCAATACCGTATCAGCACAGATACTCGACAAAATTACCCCCGCGGTGTCCTATGACTTTCTTACCACCCGTCTGGGCTTCACCAGTCTTGTGGAGGCCGACCGCGACTATGCTCCGCTGGCGCTGGGCGAGTTTACAAACGGCGTGACCGTGCGCGAGATGGCGCAGGCGTACTGCGCGTTTGTGAATGACGGCGTGTTCACCTATTCGCGCACATATACGCGCGTGACGGACTCCAACGGCACGGTGATTATTGACAACGAGCCGGAGACGATAAGGGCCTTTTCGTCCAACACCGCGGCGAACATGTGCGATATGCTGCAAAACAACGTAACCGGCGGAATTGCTCGCAGCGCATATTTCTCGGGTGTAGCCGTCGGCGGCAAGACCGGCACCAGCGGAAACAACCGCGACCGCTATTTCTGCGGCATAACGCCATACTATGTCGCCGCGTGCTGGACCGGCTATGACATGCCAGAGGTTATGCACTTCAACGGAAACCCCGCGCTGGACATCTGGAAAAAAATCATGCAGCCGATACATGAGGGCTTGGAATACAAGGGCTTTCCACCGCCGGTAATAGGCCAGGCTACGAATATCTTCGGCACGCGTGAGGAGCTTGAGCCGGAGGAAACGGAGGAGCCCGAGGAGACTGAGGAGCCGGAGGTCAGCCCGGGCCCGACTCCGACGCCGGAGGAAACCATGTCCCCGGAAAATACGCCGGAGCCCACAGGGGGCGAGCCGCCTGTGACGACGACGGACGTGCCGCAGATAAGCGATTTCCCGATAGTGTCCATGCCGGTACAGACCCCGACCCCGACTGAGGACCTTCCGGAGCCGACAGTACCCGTGACAGACATGGGGATTCTCGGCGGAGACGGGAATACCGACAACACTGAATAATAAAAAAGAGGCCCCCCAGGGCCTCTTTTTTATTATTATTTTCAGGACAGCAGCGCGTCGTCGTTTGCAAAGTCCTCTCCGGTGCTCTCGGAGAATTTCTGTATCAGAAAATCAATGGTCAGCTTCTTTTTCTCCTCGCCGCTCACGTCGTAGACCACGCGGCCGCTGTTCATCATTATCAGCCGGTTGCCGTGGGCTATAGCGTCGCGCATGTTGTGGGTTATCATCATCGTCGTGAGATTGTCCTTGGACACTATGCGCTCCGTGGCGTCAAGCACCTTTGCCGCGGTTTTGGGGTCCAGCGCGGCGGTGTGCTCGTCGAGCAGGAGCAGCTTAGGCTTTTGCAGCGTTGCCATAAGCAGGGTGAGGGCCTGCCGCTGACCTCCTGAGAGCAGCCCCACCTTCGCCGTGAGGCGGTCCTCAAGGCCGAGGTCGAGAATTTTCAGCATCTCGTGATAGCTCTCGCGCTCCCTGCGCGTTATGCCGGCGCCGAGCGTGCGGCTCTTGCCGCGGCGCATGGCCAGGGCGAGGTTTTCCTCAATCTGCATGGTCGCGGCGGTGCCCATCATAGGGTCCTGGAACACACGGCCGATGTAGGCCGCGCGCTTGTGCTCCGGAAGCCGCGTCACGTCCACGCCGCCCACGCTGATAGTGCCCGAGTCCACGGGCCAGACGCCGGCCACGGCGTTGAGCAT
>CATJWA010000119.1 GCA_949744025.1 uncultured Eubacteriales bacterium | reverse complement strand
TTGCGCCACGGACGCGCGCAGCTCCGAAAACCGCTGGCGGTATATCTCGATTGAATACTGCGGGTTGCGCCTGATAAACTCCTTGAGCTGTTCTACAAAAGCAATCGTTCCCCACTCCAGGAATCCAATGTGCAGAGAGCCGGACACCCCCGTCTGCGCGACATTAGCGGCCTCGAGCGCCTTGAGAATATCGTATGTCGTGTTTTTCAGCCTCTGCTCCAGCACGCGCCCCGCCGGCGTGAGCACAAGCTCGCGCTTGTTTCTGATAAACAGGGTCAGGCCCAGCTCGTTTTCTATCTGGCTGATGCGCTTGCTGACTCCCGACTGAGTCATAAACATTTTCTCGCCCGCTTTGGTAAAACTGCCGTATCTGGCGACATTCAGAAACAGCTCAAGGTCGGCAAGCTTGATGTTGAACAGGTTTATGTCTTTCATGCTCATTCCTCCGTTTTAGTCCGTCGGTAGCTTTTGCCTGCTGCTATTATACCAGCCCGGGACGCTGTTTTCCATGTAAATTGGGACAAATGTTGGCAAAAAGCCTGTCTTTGCCCTTTTCTTTGGAATATCTGACAGTCCAAATACTAATTTGACGCAAAAAAAAAGAGATGATATGCTTTGAGTATATTTATGTGATTTGAGGAGGATGTCGCCATGCTTACTGAAAAACAAAACTTTTTAGAGACCATCCGCCCCGGTGGAAAGCCCGACAGGCTTCCCGTCTGCTACACCGCATTCCGTCCCATCGGCGGAGACCCCGTGTTTCAATACGTGCGTGGAAACCGCATCAAGGGCACGGACTCGTATGACCGCTGGGGAACCTATATATCCTTTCCCGAGGACCAGCCGGCCGCGATTCCGATTGTGACAGATGAAAATCAGGTGATTCAGGACATAGAGTGCTGGCGGGATTACGTCAAGGTACCCGACCTGCGCGCAAACTGCTCCGAGGGCTGGGAGACAGCTATCAAAAACAAGGCCGCCATCGGGGACGACTACCTATCCATGACAATTATGGGTACCGGCATCTTTGAGCAGCTTCACATGCTCATGACCTTTGAGGACACGCTGTGCAGCTTCCTGACAAATCCGGACGAGGTGCACGAGCTGATTGACGTTATCACCGAGTACCGCATGGAGTACATGAAGCTTATCGTTGAGAACCTGCACCCCGACGCCATCCTCTCCCACGACGACTTCGGCACGCAGAACAGCCTGCTGATGTCCCCCGAGGTCTGGCGCGAGTTTTTCAAGGAGCCGTACAGAAAGCTTTACGACTATCTGCACGCGAATAATGTCCTGGTCATCCATCACTCGGACTCCTTCATGGAGCCGATTGTCGGGGACATGGCCGATATCGGCGTCGATGTGCTTCAGGGCCTGCTGCCCACGAACGACATAGTCAAGCTGAGCCGCCAGCTTGACGGACGCATGGCGCTCATGGGAGGCGTCGATTCCGTAATCGACCGCGCCGACGCCGCCGAGGAGGAAATCCGCCGCGAGGTACAGCGCGTTCTGCGCCAGTACGGCGAGCTGCCGCAATTCATCCCCAGCATCACCTATGGCGGCCCCGGCACCATCTACCCCCACGTCGAGCCGATAATTATCGACGAGGTCCACCGCTATAACCACGAGCGCTTCGGCGTATGAGACAAACTTCTCAGCAAAAAATCCCGCGGCTTCCGCCGCGGGATTTTTTCGCGCTTATTCCATGTTTTTCGTCAGCACCGGCGTGCAGACGCCGTGATAACAGTAGCCGTTTTCGGTAGTGCTCACCTCGTAATTGCAGTGGAACACTATTTTCAGCTCCGCGCAGCCGGATACCTCCCAGGAAAAGCTCTGCGCCTCGGAGCTGGGATACAGCGTCTCGGAGGTGTATTTCAGCTCTCCGTCGCACCAGACCTCAAAATATCCGCTGAAGGACGCGCCATTGCCGCGCCGTATTGCCAGCGTGCCCTCAAAAATGTCGTAGGCGCCGCCCAGCTCGTAGCTGATATAGTCTCCGTCTCCGCCCCATATCCAGCCGTCGGCATATTTCGTGCCGCTGGTGGCTTCAAACTCGCTGGCCGAGCGGTAGACGTCGCCTTCGCGCTGCTTGTACTGCGCCTGAACAAGACTGAGCGGCCGCAGGGCCTCTAACTTCTCCCTGTACTCGTTCAGCTCCTCAAGCGGACGTATGGCCGCCGCCTGGTCAAGCACCTCCTGCGCGGCGTCAATGTTCTCGCGCGAGCCGGCAAGCGTCTCCTCCGCCTTTGTCAGCATGTCCGCGGCAAAACGCTTTTCAAGGCGCTCGGCAGCGGAGTCCAGCTCGTCGGTCTCCTCTACCCTGCCCGCGGCAGTCTCAAGCTCCAGAAAAGCGTCGGCATACAGGCCCTGGGCATAAAACTCGTCGGCTTTTCTCACCGCGTCGGAGGAGGTCTTGCCCTGCGCCAGCTCCGCGTAGCGTTCCAGCGCTGCGGTCAGCGTCTCCGTTTCGTCGCCGATGCTGTCTATGCAGGTCTGAATCAGGTTCATCGCGTTGCCGTATTCCTCTATCTCAGCGAGGTTCTCCGCCTCCTCAACAGCGTGGGACTCATAGCTTTTAAAGCATTCCTCAAGCTTCCCGTCAATGGCGGAGCTGAAGGTGTCATATTCCTTGAGCGCCTCGTTTCCGCCCCTGAGCGCGGCTATCGCGGCGGTATAGTCATCCCCCGCCATCAGCTCGTCCGCGCGCGCGAGCACGGATTGTCCGTACAGCTCCAGGCACTCCTGGGCCCTGAGCTGTGCGCTTTCATAATTTGCGTCGTCCGGCATCACCTCAAGCAGCAGGTCGCAGGCTTCAAGGTACTTTTCGCTGATTATCATCCCCTCGGCCCGGCTTATCAGCGAGCGCGTGGACTTGAGCTTTTCATACTGTGCGTAGCTCACATCCAGCTCCTGTCTGTTCAGGTCAAAGGAATACAGGCTGTCAAACTGCCTTTCAACCTCGTTTTCCTTCAGCTCCTCGTTTTCAAAGGCCAGACACAGCTCCTGCGCCTTTTTTTCCAGTGCCCGGCCAATCGAGTCGTCCGCCGTCCTGCCCTGGTCAAGATACTTTTCGGTGTAGACCGACACGGCTTTTTCGTAGTCTCCGGAGCGTATTGCCCGCTTTATCCGCGTGCCCGGCTGGGTGAAGATTATCACAAAGGCCGTCAGCGCCACGAGCAGCACCGCTCCTGTATAAATCAGCAGCTTTTCGCGCGTGCCCGGCTTTCTGCGTATTTTCGCGCGTTTTTTCTCCGGCTGCGAGGGGTCCTTCCACACCTCGGTCTGCGCGCTTATCTGAGTAAAGAGCGCCGCCTCGGAGCCGGGCTCCTCCTGCGCATGGCACACGGGGCACTTTTCCACGCCCTCCGGAAGCGCTCTGCCGCATTGTGAGCAGTATTTTGCCATTTTATAAGCTATCTCCTGTTAATTCGTTTTTTATATGTTTTATCTGAACAGTATATAAAATTTTTCTGCCCTTGTCAACTTTATTGCCAGAAGCTTACATTCCCGAGCGTAAAGCTGCAAATGTCAAGGGTTAAATGCAGAAAAACATGAATTTCGTTTTTTGTGCATTATCTACAAAAGCAGTTCTACCCCTTCAATCCCCGCCTCCTGGGCAA
>CATJWA010000118.1 GCA_949744025.1 uncultured Eubacteriales bacterium | reverse complement strand
ATAACAAAGCGAGGTTAAGAGCATGGCAAAAGGAAAGACGAATCTTGTGATCGTCGAATCTCCGGCCAAGGCCAGAACTATAGAAAAGTATCTTGGACGAAACTACAAGGTCGTCGCCTCCATGGGCCACCTCAGGGACCTGCCTAAGAGCACCCTGGGCGTGGACGTGGAGCACGATTTCAAACCGGAGTACATCCCCGTAAAGGGCAGAGAGGAAATAATATCCGAGCTTCAGCAGTCCGCCGATGCGGCGGAGACCGTGTATCTGGCAACCGACCCCGACCGTGAGGGCGAGGCGATATCCTGGCATCTCAAGGAGCTTTTGCACCTTCCCGACAGCCGTGCCCGGCGCGTGACCTTCAATGAAATAACCAGAAAGGTCGTTACCGAGAGCATCCAGGCCCCCCGCGACATTGACCAGGACCTTGTCGATGCTCAGCAGGCCCGGCGCATACTCGACCGGCTGGTCGGCTACAAGCTCTCCCCACTGCTCTGGCACAAGCTGAAAAAGCCCAAGCTCTCGGCAGGGCGTGTTCAGTCGGTGGCCACGCGCATGGTAGTGGACAGGGAAAACGAGATACGGCAGTTTAAGCCGGAGGAATACTGGCTGCTCGACGCGCATCTCAGGCACCAAAGCTCCGTCAACGGATTCATTGCCCGCTATCACGGCAGCGGTGGCAAAAAGCGCGAGCTCCACTCCCAGCAGGAGGTTGACGCCGTGCTTGCCGACATAAAGGACAAGAGCTTCACAATAAGCTCGGTTAAGCGCAGCGACAAGCAGCGAAGCCCCTCACCCCCGTTTATTACCTCCACGCTCCAGCAGGAGGCGTCCCGCCGTCTGGGCATGACGCCGGCACGCACCATGAGCGTGGCTCAGCAGCTCTACGAGGGCGTTGACATCTCCGGCCACGGCACAGTGGGCCTTATCACCTACATGAGGACCGACTCCCTGAGATTGTCCGACGAGGCACTGGCCGCGGCAAAAAGCTTCATAACCGCGCGTTACGGTCCTGAATACTACCCCGGCAAGCCGCGCACCTTCAAGACCAAGTCCGGCGCGCAGGACGCGCACGAGGCAATACGGCCTTCAAACGTGGAGCTTAGTCCCGACGTTGTAAAGTCAGACCTCAGCGGCGACCAGTACAGGCTCTACCGCCTCATCTGGGGCCGCTTCACCGCCTGCCAGATGGCAAACGCGGTTTATGACAATGTGGTAATGGACGCCGAGTGCGCCGGACACGTTTTCCGCGCCAACTACTCCGAGCTGAAATTCGCCGGCTTCACGGCGGTTTACGAGGAGGGCAGGGACGAGGAAAGCGACGAGGTGCGCCGTCCACTGCCCTACCTGTCCGAGGGCGAAACGGTAAACGCCGAGCGCTTTGACAGCGAGCAGCGCTTTACCCAGCCGCCGTCCCGCTACACCGAGGCCACGCTGGTGCGCGCCATGGAGGAAAAGGGAATAGGCCGCCCCTCGACCTATGCGCCGACAATAAGCACAATCGCCGCGCGCGAATATGTGGTCAAGGAGGGGCGCTACTTGCGCCCCACGCCGCTGGGCGAGGTTGTAACCAAGCTGATGGAGGACTATTTCCAGGATATTGTTGACCTGAAATTCACCGCCGGCATGGAGGACCGTCTT
>CATJWA010000117.1 GCA_949744025.1 uncultured Eubacteriales bacterium | reverse complement strand
CAGCATGGGCCAGTGCCTGCTGTGCGCCGCCGCCGATGCCGCCGCAGACGAGCGTGTCCACCCTCAGCCCGGCAAGAAAGCCCGCCAGCGCGCCGTGGCCGCTGCCCGCGGTGTCCACAACCTGTTCGGCTGTGATTTGTCCGTTTTCCACGTCGTAAATTTTCATCTGCTGGGTATGGCCGAAATGCTGAAATACCATACCGTTTTCATAAGTGACCGCAATTCTCATGGCAGTTTCTCCTTTTAAGTCAATATTTTGCTGTGTCTGCTCCGCCCACGGGCAGCTTCGTCCGCAGCCCTGCCGGCGTTCGCCGCGGCAAACGCGGTAGTGTCCTCCGGAGATGGACAGCAGCTTTCCGTTGACGAGGCTGTCGGAGATTTTGAAGCGGGCGCTCTCGTAAATCTCCGTCACTGTTGAGCGCGAAATGTCCATCTGAACAGCGCACTGCTCATGGGTCATCTTTTCGTAGTCAACCAGACGGAGAACCTCGTATTCGTCCACGGTCAGAATGACCTCTCCGGCGTTTTCCTCTGCCTGCGGGGCAAAGCTGCAGAAGCTCGGCTCCGCACAGACTCTCCGGCACCGGCTCGGCCTGCCCATATCCGCCACCTCCGTTTTGGATTTTACCGACATATGCCGATAACAAAATACCACAGCCGAACAGAAAAATCAAGTCCCCATTTATTTTATTCGCCGTAATCGCACTTTCGGCAGTGAATCATGGCGTTGGCATAGTCCTCCCTGTAATAAAGGCCGGCCCACTTGCAGATGTTCTGCAAAATAGGCACGACGGACAGGCCCTTTTCTGTCAGGGAGTATTCCACGCGCGGCGGAATCTCATCAAAGGATTTTCTTGCCACTATCCGGCTGGCGATAAGCTCCTTGAGAGCCGAGGCCAGCACCGCGTCCGTTATGTTTCCCATTTCCCTGCGCAGCTGGCTGTATCGCAGGGTTTTCTTAGCGGCAAGCACGCAGATAATCCGCGACTTCCATTTTCCGCCGAACACCTCGAGCCCGTACTCGAGAGGACAGCGGATGTCCTTTTCCAGCTTTGGCTTATACATAATTTATCCCCCCGACAGGATTATATCCGCCGCGGCGGGTAATTGCAAGCCGCTATGAAAATTAATAGCAGCTTATAAATTTGCTTATATCTTCCCATGAACGTGCGGATGCGCTATCATACAGGCGGGCTCGGAAAAACGGGCAGATTTAATCAGGAGGAACGAAAAAATGAAAGTAAGCGCTTATCTTGAAATCACGATGAAAATTGGCGAGGCGGAGCGTCCCGCCGCCGCAAGGGTCTACAATGACTACCGCGGGCCGTTTCTGGAACAAATCCCCGGCGCGCTGACAAAGGAGCTGCTGATTCGCGGCGAGGATGTGCAGGTGCTGCACGGCTTTGACAGCGCAGAGCACGCTCGGGATTATCTTGACAGTGAGATGTTCAAAAACGACGTTTTTGTCGGCCTTAAGCCCCTGTGGAGCGCTGAGCCCGATGTGAAAATCTACTCCGTTGCCTGACGGATTCGCGTTTGAGAGCGCAGGATTGTCAGGCTGACGAATTGCGTGCCTGTTTCCTTCTGGAAACGGGCACGCATTATTTTTTACGCGCCAGGCTGCCCTGGATTATTTGGATATTCCGCGGCACGGCATCTATTGACACAAAAAGGGAGAGAATAGTATAATGAAAATATAATGACAGACGGCCTCGCAGGGTGAGGCTGCCGGGTATTTAATTATTTCAGGCCGAGCATTCTTTCAAAGCGTCGAAATGGGGATTATCAATGAAAGAAACGCCAAGAAAGCATAAAAAACGCAGAGGCTTTTCTCTGCTTTTTCCGATAATTTTAATTTTCGGCATTTTCGGCACGATTGTATTTACGGTGGCGCAGAAAACGTCGAGGGAGATGTCCGAATCCGCCATTCAGAATCTGAGCGAAAGCCTGGACCTTATTCAGTGTACCATTGAGGCAATACTGCGCAGTGAAGCGGAGTTTCAGGAGCTGATTGCCCGGGAAATCGCACGGGCTGAGGACCCTGAGGCGTATATCCAGGCATGTGAGAAAAATCAGACAATGGCAAAGCTGTCGTTTATTCCTTCGGGGAAAACCGAGGGAGTCTCCAACACAGGCGAGCGCTTTACCGAGGAAGGACTGGATTTTTCATCGGGAGGGACAATCAACGGCCTTGAGGTGTCCAAATCGTATCTGAACTATATGGGGACATGGGCCTACACCATAAAGTGCCCCGTCGAGCGGGACGGGCAGGTAACCGGAACTCTTTACGCAGAGTATGTATATGATGCCATTGACCGCTACTTGCCGGAGGGCTTTTACAACAAGCAGGCAACGCTGTATATCATGGACGCCGAGAGCCAGCGCTTTGTCCTCAAGCCCAAGGGCATGGGACAGCGCAGCGCGGGCCACCTTAACCTGGACGATTTTTACCGAGCGAACAACATTCAGGAGGAGAAAATACGGGATGAGGTGGAGGACTGTCTGAAAACAGGGCGCAACGCGCTGTTTTATCACGATGTCCGTGAGGTTACCGCTCTGAACTACATGTGGGCGGTCAATGACGGGACGGTTTACCTGGTGGGCTACGTGCCCGTGGAGGCCATCCAGCAGGAGGGGCAGGCCGTAAACCAGAATATTGCGATTGTCGTGGCCTCGATGCTGGCGGCGTTTTTCCTGTGCATCGCGCTGTACTACCTTAACTGGAGGCAGCAGGATAAGCTCAGGAGGGAGCGCGAGGAGGAGCGCAGGCTCCATAACCGGCAGCTGGCTCAGGCCCTGCAGGCCGCCCAGATTGCCAGCGAGTCCAAGACGACCTTCCTGTCCAACATGTCTCACGACATACGCACGCCCATGAACGCTGTGCTGGGCTTCACGACGCTGCTGGACAAGGACGCGGACAATCCGGTCAAGGTAAGGGAATACACAAGAAAAATTATGTCCTCGGGTCAGCATCTTCTCAGCCTCATCAACGATATTCTGGACGTTTCAAAAATCGAGAGCGGGAAAGTGGTGCTCAATTTTGAGAAATTCTCGCTCAACGACGTGGTTTCCTCCGTGGAGGCCATCATCCAGCCCATGGCCAGGGCAAAAAGACAGTCGTTCTGCCTTGAGGTGACGGGGATACGGCACGAGTACCTTGTGGGGGACGAAACGAGAATCAACCAGATTTTAATAAACCTCCTGTCAAATGCGGTGAAATACACGCCGGAGGGAGGCCACATCCGGTTCCGGATAATAGGGCTCAAACAGCGCTCAAGCCAATATGAGCACCTGCGCATTGAGGTGGAGGACGACGGCTACGGCATGACGCCGGAGTATTTGAAAACCATCTTTGATGCGTTCAGCAGGGCGGAGAACAGCACCACCAACAAGGTGCAGGGCACCGGACTGGGCATGGCGATAACAAAAAGTATTGTGGAGCTCATGGGAGGGACCATCGAGGTTTTCAGCGAGGTGGACCGAGGCTCCTTATTCAGAGTGGATTTGCAGCTTCGCATACTTGAGGAGGCGGCGGACCGCCAATTCTGGGAGCGGCACGGCATTACCCGCGTTATGGCGGTGGGCGGAAGTGCCGAGAACAGAGAAAATATTCAGGCCCTCATGCAGGACACGGGGGTCGTGCTGGATACCGCCGGCGATTTGGAAGGGGCGCTTGAGCTCCTTCGTTCCGGCGCGGACTGCCGGCTGGTCCTTGCGGACTGGGAGGCCTGCGGGCTCGAGGCGGTCAGGGCGCTGCGCGGGGCGCTTGCGGACGATGTGCCTGTTGTGCTTCTTGCGGAATTCGACGCGGAGGGGCTGGACGAGGCGCTTCGGCTCAAGTGCACGGCGGCGCTCACAAAGCCGTTTTTTGTCTCCGCCCTGCGCGGAAAAATTGACGAGCTGCGCAACGAGCCGGAGGAATCGGGGGCGCCGGACGCCGGGGAAGCCGGCAGCTTGAAGGGGCTGCACTTCCTGGCGGCGGAGGACAATGAGATAAACGCGGAAATTTTGACGGAGCTTTTGGAAATTGAAGGCGCCTCCTGTGAGCTTGCGGAGAACGGGCTCAAGGCGGTGGAGCTGTTTCAGCGCTCGGCGCAGGGTGAGTTTGACGCGATTTTGATGGATGTTCATATGCCTGTGATGAACGGTCACGAGGCTGCGAGGGCCATCCGGTCCATGGAGCGCGGAGACGCGGCCGTGATACCCATTATTGCCATGACGGCCAACGCGTTTGCCGAGGACGAAAAGGCGGCGCTGGACGCCGGTATGGACGCCCATGTGCCCAAGCCCCTGAATATGGAGCAGCTCAGGAAGGTTATAAGGCAATGCAGCAGACGAAAGGAAGATATATGAAGAATATGAACAGACGCAGATGGATTTCCGCCTGCCTGGCGGCACTTGCGGTTCTGTCGCTGACATCCTGCGGCTTGCATGGCGACCCGCAGAATCTGATTTCTCAGGAGAGGGAGGAGAAGCGGGCCGTCAACCTGTTCAGCCCAATGGAGAAAACCGACCCCGACGCGGAGAACGTGGCGCGCACCGCTTCGGATATCACGGTTGCGATGGCGGAGGAAAAGCTGGGCGTGACCATGGTGTACAGAACTTATACGGCGGAAAACTATCAGGACAAGACGTATGACGACGTCTGTCTGGACAGGGCGCGCAGCGATATGGACGACCTGTATCTGCTCAATCCTGACACCATCATGGCGCTGGGGGCGGAAGGAAAGCTGATGGACCTGTCGGGGCTGGACAGCGCAAAGAACCTGCGGGAAATTATACGCACGGCCAACACGGTTGACGGGAAGCTGGTGGCCATACCCCAGGAGGTCGTGGCTTACGGGCTGTTCGTCAACAAGGATATATTTGACCGGTATGCCCT
>CATJWA010000116.1 GCA_949744025.1 uncultured Eubacteriales bacterium | reverse complement strand
TTCACGCCGCAGCCGCCGTGACATCCGGGGCCGGGGGACCACGCCGTGGAAGTTACGATGCGATCGTAATCGACGCTCATAGAAATTCCTCCCATTTTGTTTAAGATGTGATTTTCTCTGTTGAGGACAGAGCCGGCAGGCTCTGACAAAATAAACTGAGAATCGGCTTATTTATCTGCAACCATTGTAGCACTGCCACAATAAAAACGGAAACAGCAATACTTGCATGTATGACAACCTGAAAGTTGTTAAGTTCGCGGCTGGCAAGCCGAGAATAAATTTAAAAGTTTTTCCGAGGAAATGCCCCAGGGGACCTTCTCTTGCCCGTTTGGGGAAATTTACCTTGTGCGCCTCGGAAAAAACACTTTGCGCGGAGCGCAGCAGAGCTTAGTCAAATCGAAGGCTCCAGCGGAGCCTTCGATTTGAGGCGTTTATGCGTTCAGTCCTGCGGTAAAGCCCTCGCGGATGGCTTGGATGGCCTGACGGGCTTTTATTGCGTCGCCTACGACTACGGTGTCAATTCCCAGGGCGCGGACCTTTTCCTCAAGGGGATTGTAAGCCCTCGTGCCGATGGCGAGCACGACGGTGTCGCAGGGCAGGAGCGTTACCTGACCGTCCTTTTCCACCAGAGCGCCCTCATTTGTGGCCCCGGCAATTTTCGCGCCGTAAATTGTGTCCACAAACAGGCGCTTGTGCAGGGCTTTCACGTCGTCGCGGATGCCGGTGTCAAGCTCCTTGCCGATAACGTCGTATTTACTCAGGAGCGTGACCTTTGTCTTGCACTGCATGGCAAGATAGGCCGCGGTCTCCACGCCGACTGTGCCGGCTCCGGCGACAACCACGCGCATACCGACATCCGCCTTGCCCAACAGCGCGTCCTCGGCCTGAACCACGTTCGGACCGTGGATGCCGGGCAGCTCGGGGCAGAAGGGCTTCGCGCCTGTGGCGATAATTACCTTGTCGGGCTCGGCTGCTTCTATCATCTCAACCGTCAGCTCGGTGTTCAGATGCAGGCGGATATTCGGGTACTTCTGAATCTCGCGGTAGAGCCATGCGGTGTAGTCGCCGTAATCGCCCTTGTAGGGGGGATATGCCGCGGAGACAAACTGCCCGCCGACAGTGTCCTTTGCTTCGTAGATGTCGACCTCGTGGCCCTTTATCGCGGCGGCGCGGGCAGCCTCCATACCGGCGACGCCGGCTCCGGCTATGATTACTTTTTTCTTCACCGGCGCGGGAGAGTAGTCGTGCTCAAACTCGTGGCCCAGCTCGGGATTTATCATGCAGTTGAGGGGTACGCCCTGATAGGTCGAGGCGGTACAGCCCTGGAGACAGCCTACGCAGTGGCGGATGTCGTTCCAGCGTCCCTCACGGGCTTTCTCGGGCCAGTGGGGGTCGCTCAGAGACTCGCGGCCCATGGCGATGAAGTCGGCCTTGCCGGAGGCGAGAATGTCCTCGGCCATATTCGGCTCGGTGACGCGGCCGACGGTTATCACGGGGATGCTCAGGAATTTTTTAGCCTCGGCCGCGAAGTCCTGGGTCCAGCCGTGGTGCTGGTAGTGGGAGGCCACGGTGCCGAGGGAGGACACGACGCCGTACATGCCCGTTGACAGGTGGATGGCGTCCGCGCCCCACTCCTCGAGGTCACGGAGAATCTGGCGCGTCTCGTGGAATTTACGCCCGCCCTCGGTGTTCTCCTCGGCGGAAATGCGCACGACTATCGGGAAATCGGGTCCTACGGCGGCGCGGCAGGCATCGTAAATCTCATGCAGGAAGCGCACGCGGTTTAAGTAGCTGCCGCCGTATTCGTCCAGACGGTGGTTGCAGTTTGGAGAGAGAAACTCATGAATGAGATAGCCGTGCGCGGCGTGAATCTCGATGCCGTCAAAGCCAGCTTTTTTGGCATTAGCGGCGGTGTTGCCGAACTGGGCAACTATCTCCTTGACCTCCTCGGTTTTCAGCTCACGCGGAATCTCCTTGTTCCAGGCATCGGGGATGGGCGAACAGGACACGGGCTGCTTTCCGCCGTTGACATGATGCGTGGCCTGACGTCCGGCGTGGTAGATCTGGCAGAAGACCTTGCTGGGGTACTGGTGAATTATGTCGGTGAAGCGCTTGTGGCTGGGAATTTGCTCCTCGCTCCACAGACCGCAGATATGGGGGTAGCCACCGGCGTTGGGGTTGATACGGTAATCCTCGGTGATAATCAGGCCCCAGCCGCCCTTTGCTTTTTCTTCATGATAGCGTATATACTGCTCGCTGGCAAGCCCGTTATCAGGGCACATGTTGGCCACCATCGCGGGCACGACAGTGCGGTTGGGGATGGTGCACTTGCCGATGTTCATCGGGCTGAAAAGGTTTTTCAGTTCCATTGCTTTGTGCCCCCTGTCAGTCTTCTGTTATTGCATAGGCGCGCACGGGGCTGCCGTCGCCGTCGGCGAATTTCAGCGGCACGGCGCTGAGGTAAAAGCGCTTGCCGATAAGGGGCTTGAGGTTTATCAGCGACTCGATGATGCTCATTCCGCGGCTGAGCACGGCCTGGTGCGCCAGACCGGAGCGGTCGATAGAGGACATGTCGAAGCCGATGCCGCGGCAGCCGTAGCTTTCGAGTATTTCTCCGGTGCTGCCGGCAAAATCATGGTAGTCGAAATATTTCGGGTTGCCGACAAGATTTTCGTAGCCGGTGTAGAGCACGATGATGTCGCCGGACTTAATCAAGTCTTTGTTCGCGGCCATTACCTTTGCGATGTCCAGCTCGCCGTTTTCGTTAAGGTCCTCCATATACGGGGTCATGTCGAGGCATACGGCCTGACCGGCGTAAGCGGACAGGTCAATCTCCGCGGTGGTCTTGCCTCCGGCACAGTAGTGCAGCGGCGCGTCAACGTGTGTGCCGAGATGAGTAACCATGGAAAAAAGCGAGACCTGTGCCTTGTACACGGTATGGTCAACCAGATGCTTCCAGGTCATGTGCGGGTCGCCGCTGTCGGGGAAAGGAAGGGTGTTTTCGTCGAGGGTGATGGTCAAATCGTGAATCATGGTAAAAGCCTCCTGTTTATGTATTTATTGCCGTGCGGTGTGAGGACACGGGCCGTATGTTGGCCTAACCTTAAACCCTTTTGTAAGTCCAGAGTCAAGGGAAAGTTTTAAAAATAAAAAGAGGCCCTATGGACCTCTTTTTGAGCTTTAGGATACCAAGTTGGCTATGGGGTAAATCAGCAGCGCGCAGACAATCATGCTCACTACAGCCATGTAGCAGCCGTTTTTGAACACAGTTTTACCGTTGCAGTAGGGATCGGCGTAAGCAATGCCGACGGGTACGTAAGCGGGAGGAATAGTGTAGGCCAGATTTGCGGCCACGCAGACCGACAGTGCCAGCGGGAAGGGGTTGATGCCGAGCTGGAGGCACATGGGTACGCCGGCGCTGACGAAGATGATGCCCACGGGCACGTTGTTGGCCACATTGGTCAGAAGTACGCAAAGCACGCAGATAAGAGCGACCATTGCGTAGGGGCTCATGCCGGAGACCAGCGGAACGATGTTTACTGCAATCCAGTCAGGGATGCCGGTGGTAGCCTCGCCCATGGGGCTGGCGACAAGCATGATACCGGCAAGCAGGACAACGGGCAGCCAGTCGAGCTTTGCAAAGGCATCCTTGAGGTCAAGCAGGGGCTGGCCGTCGATTTTGATGATAGCCAGCAGGCACACGGCCATGAAGATGAAGGACGAGTCGGTCAGTCTTGCCATTGCCAGATAGACGGGGTTGGCAGGGTCTACCAGAGAAATGAGGCTGGGGACAACCCAAGTAGCTACGAGAAGAACGGAAATGATGACTACAGCCTTCTCGCGTGCGCCCATGGGACCGGGCTTCATGGCGTCAATCTTGCTCCAGTCGGCATTTTCAAATTGCTCGACGCCCTGGTCAACCTTGATGACCTTCTTCATCCACAGCATCATGAGCAGCCAGATGACAAGGCCCACAGGGGCGGCGGCGCATATGTAGGCCACAATGTTCATGGGGTTACCGGAAATCGCGGAGTAGATACTCATCCACAGAATCGGCAGGGTGTGGCATATAGGCGTCATGGCAAAGCCGATGACCGCGCTGAAGGCAATCATTACAACCACGTATTTAGGCCAGCGGTCTCCCTTTTTGAAGCCCATAATCTCAAAAATCTCATGAGCTACGCCCAGCACGAACAGCTCGGCGGGGGCAACGTCCAGGAACAGGGCGATGACAAGGGCGGCCAGAATGAGCATGAAGGTGAACATCCAAGGGCTCTTGCGTGCTGCTTTGCGGGTGATGAACCAGACGCAGATGCGGCGGATGGTGCCGACCTTTTCCAGTGCGTAGCAGATGAGCAGGCAGCCCAGAACGAACAGGGCAATCCAGTTGCCGAAGGACTGCTGACCGGCCTCGTAAACACCGGCCTGCTGCCAGGAGTTGGGGTAGATGACCATGGCGTCCAGTCCGACCAGCACTATGGCCAGGAAGGTGGGCCACATCATATCTACCACGGTCCAAAGGAAAATCATGCCGATAAATTCGCCGATTATGGCCATGCCGCACGCATTGATTGGCGCGGGCGCGGGGATGAAGCGGAACAGAATCATGATTGCCACGCCGATGAGAGACTTAATTAAGTACGCTGTGTCAACCTTGCCCTTTTGCAGAGTGTTTCCCATATCTTTTTCCTCCTTGATGGGTTCACCGCGCCCATGCATGGGCGCGAAAAGACTTGAATAGGTTGCCTGCCGGTGTCCTCACAAGCTAATTTATAATTCCTTGAGCTGGGCAAGGGTCAAGAGTTTTTTTAAGAAACTGTGAACAAAACGGGTGAAAATGTTTATATTATTCATTTATCAAGAATGTATTTTGTACATTGTGACGTAGAAAGCAAAAGGCTTAGGTTAAGAATGGCCAAAAATATACGACACAATTCTGACATCTGGGCTGGATGGCGCCGATTTAACCTTGGAGCAAGTCAATAGTTTGAAACGTAAAAAAACTTTCCCGGAAGTTTTCCCGGGAAAGTTTTTATTCTATTGGAACCCAAACCTCTATGTAACGGCGCATTTCGCCATTTTCGTGTACGCGGACAATCAGATTGCCGATAGGCGGGTTTGTTATGCGGTAGCCCATGGCTTTGACGGGGTCAATGACCTGATCGTGGATGCACTTCATGAAGCTGCCCTCGTCTCCGGCGACGAAAACTGAGTATACGCTGCGGTAGCTGGGGATGTAGACCGCGCTGTCGGGAATATCCATATGCAGCTGGGACAACTGCTCCGGAGTAAGTGAAAAGCCCCAGGAGTATTCGTTGAAAACCTGCTCGTTTTTCGGCGGCATAATAAAGGTATGGCCGATAAGCTCCATATACTTTGTCCACTGGCGCACCGTCTCCGCGCCCTGACCGCGGACGAGCTCGCCCTCCTCATCTGTTATCCGGCTGCGCTGACACTGCCAGACCATCTCAGGGCTGTCCTCAAGCGAGAACTGGCCCAAACGTAATTTAGCCTCGCTGACACGCCGGTGCATATGTGAAACCTGCTTTAACAGCTTCTGCTGTTCACTTATGGACTTTATCAGCTTGCTCTCCCGCCGCCGGCAGCGCTGCTCGATATCCTGAAGGTCGTCGGTGTGAATCATCTGCTCAATTTCCGAGACAGTGAAGCCGAAGCTGCGATACCACAGGCAGTCGAGCAGAAAATTGATGTCCCAGGAGTCATAATAGCGGTAGCCGGATTCCTCGTTGCGCTTTGGAGAGAGGATACCGCGGCTTTCATAATAGCGTATTGCATCGTTCGACAGGCCGAAAATGTATGACAGCTCACCTATTTTGTATCCGTCCATGTCTTTGCTCCTCTTGTCCTTCCCTGAGATTTTCTTCCAAACCTATATTGATTTGAGTATAACTTTTCAAACTATAATACCAAAAAAGTACAAAATTGTACAACAAATAAAAGGTGCAGTGTAACAACCAATTAATTGTTACACTGTCAAAAAGTGTACTTTTTGACAGTCGTCTCTTTTTTCGTGATTATATCATATAAATATTGTGTCGGCAATAATGTTTTGTGCATTTACTATAAACAATCAGCAGACTTTAAAGCTACTAAGATATTCGGATAGCCATGTCAAAAAGTACACCTTTTGACGGTCGTTTTTTAAGCTGCTTTGTGACTCGAATGCGGGAGTAAAGGACAGGCAGATTGCGGTCAAAGAGAACACCGGCCGCGGCGGCGGGGTGAAAATTGTGGTGCGATGCCGGAGAGTGGCATCCACAACTGAAAAATTTTTCCTGCAAACGGCTTGCTTTTTCCAATAGTTGGATTATACTGGTATTATACTGACAGACATAAGCTCCTGAGAAATCTCCACGCGGCTGCCGTGTGAAGGCCTTCGCAGGCTTGAGGCGTTTTTTGCCGGAGCGGAGCGGTCAGGAGGGAGGAACGAAATGCCACGCAGGAAAGGAAGGCACTGGCCGATATCGGAACTGAAAAAACGAGGCTGGACCAATGCGCTCATACGCGAGTACCTTCCCAAGCCCAGTGGGTTTATGTCCAACGGGAATTATATACGTGTATGGAAAAGAACCGATGTGCTTGACGCTGAGCATATGCTGCATTTTCCAGGACAGGAGAATGCGGAGGGGTTTAACGAAAGGTACAACAGAGGATTTTGCGAAGCTCTGACGGCGTCGTGGGAAGCTGCCAAACGGGATGACAGGGACGAGTGGCTGCTTGCGGGACATTATAACGGCGGTATTATCCGGCATATTGTGAGCGGTGGACGCGGCCGTGTAGTGAGCGTTTCCCAGACCCGAGCCTGGATGAGCGAATTTCTTGCGCTTGAGCACCGGTGCGATATCCAGAGATTGGCAGATGTCATAAGTCATTTTGTCCGTGCAGGGGAATGGATGGAGGATTGGATGGACAGCGCGCTTTTTGCGCAGGTATACGAACGCTACCCCTATGTGCTGCTTGCCATTGCCCGCCGGGTTATAGCCGACTTTACCGCCGCGCAGCCGGAGGCGGACATCCGCAGCCTGCTTGACGCAAAGGGGTTTCCGGAGCAGCAGCTTCTGCGGGAGGGGCTGGGGGCGGTGTGGTCCGTGTGGTATGTGCCGCAGGCAATCAGAACGGACCTGTCGCTGCTTATCGCGCTCAATCCAAAGGATGAATACCCCGAGGCCCGCGCGATGCACAGGCGCTTTATACTGCATATTGGCGGAACGAACACCGGAAAGACCTATGCCGGCTTCCAGCGCCTCCAGCGCGCGGAAACGGGGGTTTATCTCGCGCCGCTGCGCCTGTTGGCGCTGGAGGCGCAGGAGACCATGCTTAAATCCGGCGTGGAATGCGGACTTTCGACCGGTGAGGAGGAGGATCTGCGCGCGAGCGACACGCATATTGCCGCCACGGCGGAAAAGCTGGACATAAAGCGCCGCTGGGATGTTGCGGTTATAGACGAGTGCCAGATGATAGCCGACGGTCATCGAGGCTATGCCTGGACGCGGGCCATATTGGGCGTTCTCGCGCCTGAGGTGCATTTGTGCGCCGCGCCCGAGGCGAGGGAGCTGCTTGTGCGTATTATCGAAAGCTGCGGCGACAGCATTGAAATTCAGGAGCACAAGCGCAATACGCCGCTTATCTGTATGCAGCGCGCGGTGGATTACCAGCATGTGCAGCCGGGGGACGCGCTTATCACCTTTTCAAAGGTGGGCGTGCTCAGCGTGGCGGAGGACCTGCGCCAGAGCGGAAAGGAGCCGGCCATCATCTATGGGGCCCTGCCCTACTCCACCCGCCGCAAGCAGATGGAGGGCTTTTTGGAGGGGCGGATGGAGTATATCGTCTCCACCGACGCCATCGGCATGGGACTGAACCTGCCCATCCGGCGG
>CATJWA010000115.1 GCA_949744025.1 uncultured Eubacteriales bacterium | reverse complement strand
TTGCCCGCGCCCTGCGGCTGCGCCGCCCCTGACGTATGCCGGCGCTCACCCGCTCCGCCAGCTCGTCGGGAATGGGGATATTTTCATAGGCATCTCGGGCTTCGTCAAATTCGTTCATTCAATTTCCGCTCCTTCCATAGCAATACGTAATTTTCTCAGACCGGAGTAAAGGCGGCTTTTAACCGTGTTTATGCTGCACCCTGTCACGGCGGCAATTTCCTTCAGGGAAAGCTCCTCGTAAAACCGCAGCCTTACGACCGTGCCCGCCGCCTCCGGAAGCGCCCTCACGCGCTCAAACAGACTGCCGTCCGGCGGAAGCGGGTCCTCCGCGCCGGGGTCCTCCCATTGCTCAAGAGGTACGCTTCGCCCCCTTTCACGCAGAATATCCATGCATACATTTATAAGAATACGGTAGAACCAGCCGCGCATCGCGCCTGCGCTGCGCAGACTGTCCTGCCGCTCCAGCGCTCGGCACACGGCGGTCTGCACCGCGTCAAGCGCGTCCTCCCTGTTATTCAGGTAGCTGTAGGCCAGGCGGTAAAACCTCGCCTGTTCCTGCGTGAGATAGGCAATAAGCGCGCCCTCCCCTGAGCTTGACATAGCCTCAACCGTCCTTTCGGGAAAAATCTGCAAGCCTGCATAAGTTTGACGTCTGTATTAAAGACGCGCAGGAGAGGCAAAAAGTTTTAATCCCGGAAAAATTTGAAAAGAAAAATAAAACGGAGCCCGGCCTTTACGGCTGGGCTCCGTCTGTCTCTCATTTTATGCCTCTTTATGAAAGCACAGCCCGTTTTCATAGTGCTCGCACCACTGGCAGACCTCGGGCTCCTCTATCAGCGACTGGGGTATGCGCTCGAAATAGCGGCAGACGCTCTCCTCGTCAACGCTTCTGCCCTCTCCGCGTGTTTTTTCCATGGCTCCAACCTCCGTGATTTTTTCGGCCCGCCCCGTCAGCCGAGCGGCGTGCCCTCCATGATTATGCTCACCACGGACAGGGCCGTGAGTATTGCGAATCGCGAATCGCGCAGCATGTTTGACGGCTGGTGCATATACCTGCTGTGCTCCCGCTCGATAACGCCGAAGGCGCTGCCGTGCTCGCGCTTGCTCAGCAGGCTTTCGCCGCAGCGGCTGAGATATCCGGGAAAGAACTCGTGCAGCCCGTGCTCATAGGCCGAATGCTCCCGCAGATTGCCCGAAAAATTCGCGTTGTGGGCAAAGGTAAAGCCGTCCGTGATGTAGTGGACAAGACGTCCGAGCTTGTAAAAGGCGAAAACATTGTTCACTCCCCGCTTTTCAAGGCGGTCGGAAAGCCGTTTCATGTACTTTTCGCAGTTGTTGAAATTGTGTCCGCGCAGCCGCTGTATGTGGCAGGAGCCCTTGAGATAGGTCGCGGGATTCATGTCCGGCTCTATGCAGCCGAAGCGGAAGGCGTAGACGCAGCTTTTCGGAGCGCCGCTCATACAGTTTCGCGCAAGAAAGCTCCCGAGCTGGCTGTGGCTGTTTCTTCTCATTAAGTTTCTCCTTGAAAGCAAAAGTGGACGCGCACGCTCCCGTGCGGCTAATTCCATATGATAGCAGACGCGCCGCACAAAAGCAACACCAAATTAAGCCAAAAATTACGTTTAAGAAAAAGTAAGATTTTCTTAAAAAAAACGAAGTCCCCGCTTTTTGACACCTCCGGCTTGACATATGCCCCCCGATGGGAATAATATATTCCTTATAGATACCAAAAAGTATAGGGGGAGTAATAAAGATATGAAAACAAAGCTTATAAGCCTTATAACGTGCGCCGCGCTCATGCTGTCGCTGTGCGGCTGCGCAATGTTCTCGGAGCCCCGCGGCACCGTGGCTCCCGTCCCCACGCCGGAGAGCACGGACACGCCCGCGCCCGCGGCGGTCACAGGCGGCAAGACCTATTTCCAGGACGTCTGGCGCGGAGACATAAAGTATACCGCCATGGAATACGAGCACTACGAGCGCGAATGGCTCGACGAGTATCTCGACCCCATATACGCCCTGGCCGAGAACGGCGGCACGGAGGAGGAGTTTGACGACGCGGACTTCAACCTGACCGACGAGCTGTACTACATCCAGACCATGCTCGCGCTCATCTCCCTCAAGCAGTCCGACCGCCCCGACGACGAAAAGGTCGCCGACGAGCTTTTGTACACGCAGGAGATGTACTACACGGCAAACGACGAATACTGGAACGCCATGCACGCCATGGCCGTGTCGCCTCACTCCGACCTTATGAACGCGGTGTACCACGCCGATTACATCAGCGCTTTCCGTGATTATGAGCCCAGCGAGGACGACGCCGATCTGGAGGTGTACAACGCGGAAAATGAGCTTATAAACGAGTATTACCGCCTCATGGCCCAGCCTGAAATAGACTATGACGCCGTGGGGAAGGTGTTCATCGACCTTGTGGAGCTGCGCCGCGGCCGTGCCGAGAGCAGCGGCTGGTACGATACTTACGCCGACTACGCCTATGATATGGTGTACAGCAAGGACTATACCCCCGAGGACGCGCAGGCGGTCTGGCAGGGCGTCAAGGAGTACATTGTGCCCGTCATGAACGCCCACGCCGAGCATGTGTACGCCGAGGTTGAGCGGCTTCAGTCCTCCGACGCGGTTGACTACAGCAGCGCGGCGATAATAAACTCCATGGACCGCATACTCCCGAAAATTTCACCCGAGCTGTACACCGCCTTCCGCTACATGGTTGACTACCGTCTCTATAACATAGAGCATGACCCCGACAAGGCCAACACCGGCTACACCACGCTGCTTTACTACGTCAACGAGCCGTATATCTTTAACGCCGCCTACGACGAGTTTTACGACTACACCGACATGTTCCACGAGTTCGGCCACTTTACCAACTCCTTCTATACACAGAGCGACCTTCTTTTCGGCATAAGCGACAACGACCTCAGCGAGCTGCAAAGCCAGGGAATGGAGCTGCTTTTCACCCATTATTATGACGAAATCTTCGGCGATTACTCGGACGCCGCGCGCGGCTATCTGCTCATGAACATGATTTACAGCGTTGTTGACGGCGCGCTGTACGACGAGTTCCAGCAGCGCGTCTACGCCGAGCCGAGCCTTACCGTGGACCGTGTCAACGAGATATACGCCGAGCTCTACGAGGAGTACGGCTATGAGCCCTACGAGGGCTATGAAACCGAGTGGATGGGTATAAGCCATAATTTTGAATCTCCCTTTTACTATATAAGCTATGCCGTGAGCGCCGTCGGCGCGCTGGAGCTGTATAATCTCATGGAGGACTCCTTCGAGCAGGGCGTGGATAAATTCCTGACCATATGCGCCATGGACACGGAATATTACTACTACTCCGAGGCTCTCGCCGAGGCGGGACTGAGGGATATTTTCGACGCGGATACCTACAGCGCCATCGCTCAGGAGCTGGACGAGAGCCTTGCGTGACGCGGCGCGGCAAAAGCCTCCCTCTACCCATAGGCCCCCGCGCCCCAAAAAACAGCAGCAACATATGCAACAAAAATCAGATTCCCGGAAAAATTTTTCCGGCGCGGGGTCAATCACCCCGCGCCGGTTTTGTCTCCCGCGCCGCAAAAAATTTTTCCATTGGCTATTGACATGCGCGGCAAAGTGTGTTATTGTATTAATTGCTTAATACAATAACACAGAAGGAGGCAGAGAAATGTCCTGGACCTTCAGCGGGGAGCGGCCGATATATTCCCAGCTTGTCGAGCAGCTTCAGCTTCGCATAGTCACGGGTGTCTACCCGCCCGGCAGCCGCATGGAGACGGTGCGCGAGCTGGCAAACGAGGCCGCGGTGAACCCGAATACGATGCAGCGGGCCATGTCCGAGCTGGAGCGGCGCGGCCTGGTGTTTTCCCAGCGCACCGCCGGACGCTTCGTCACGGACGACCCCGAGAGCATCGCCGCGCTGCGCGCGGAGCTGGCGCAGGAGAAGATTGACCGCTTTCTCGGCGAGATGAGGAAGCTTGGCTATGAAAAGCGCGAGGTAGTCGCGCTTTTGGAGAGGGAGGAGAGAACATGAACGAAATACTCATATGCCGCGGCCTTGCCAAGAGCTACGGCGGCCCCCGCGCGCTCGACGCGATTGACCTGACGCTGGAGCGCGGGCGCATAGTCGGCCTGCTGGGCCCCAACGGCAGCGGCAAGACCACCCTTATAAAGCTGGCCAACGGTCTTTTGACCCCCACCGCCGGCGAGATACTCATAGACGGCGACGCGCCGGGCGCCGTGACCAAAAGCAAGGTCTCTTATCTCCCCGACGCGGACTATCTTCCGGATTACATGAACCTGCGCGACCTGATGTACATGTTCCGTGATTTCTACGAGGACTTCGACGCCGATAAGGCCAAGGAGATGTTCACCAGCCTGGGCCTGGGGCCCACGGACCGCCTCAAGAGTCTTTCCAAGGGCAACAGGGAAAAGACCCAGCTTGTGCTGACCATGAGCCGCAGGGCCCAGCTCTACCTGCTTGACGAGCCCATAGGCGGCGTGGACCCCGCCGCGCGGGACTACATCCTGCGCACGATAATCGGCAACTATTCCGAAAACGGCACCGTGCTTATCTCCACGCACCTTATCGCCGACATCGAGTCCGTGCTTGACGAGGTCGTGTTTCTCAAAAACGGAAAAATAATGCTCCACTCCAACGCCGACGAGCTGCGCGAGCGCGAGGGCAAGAGCGTGGACGCACTTTTCAGGGAGGTGTTCGCATGTTAAGCAAGCTTTTCAAATACGAGTTTTCCGCCACCGGCCGCGTATTCCTGCCAATGTACGCCGTGCTGCTTGTCATGTCGCTGATAGCGCGCATATTCTACAGCGTTGAGGGCCTCCAGTCTGACATCCTCTTTGCGCTTATCACCATGCTGCTGGTCATGCTGTTCACCGCCGTGTGGGTGGTGACCTTCGTGATAATCATAAAGCGCTTCTGGGACAATCTGCTTGGCCGTCAGGGCTATCTTATGCACGTGCTGCCCGTCAACCCCTGGGAGCATGTTCTGGCAAAGATGGTCACCTCCGGCGTGTGGTGCGTTGCCGGCGCGGTTGTCAGCGCCCTTGCGTTTGCGCTGATGCTTTTCGGCATCCCCGAGCTGGCGGAGATAGACTTTTCTGAATTTTTCGGCTGGCTGCGTGAGGCGGTAGACGCGCTCAGGGAGCACAATATGTACGGACAGTCGATTCTCATTATCGTGCAGACCGTGCTGCACAGCTTTGTAAGCTGCTTTGAGTTTGTGCTCACGGCCTACGCTGCCATGTGCATCGGCCAGCTCGCCAACCGCCACCGCGTCTGGGCGAGCATCGGCGCTTATTTCGGCATCTGCATCGTGCGCTCGCTCCTTACCTCGCTGTTCAGCGAGCATCGGTTTTTCAACGTAAACGTCACCTTCCCCGCCAACATGCCCGGCGAGGTCCTGCGCTGGATAAATGAGAGCCTTGCGCTGAGCCTGCTGCTCTCGCTAATAATCTGCGCCGCCCTGTTTTTCGTCAGCTCCACCCTGCTGAAAAAGAAGCTGAACCTGCAATAAGTGGCCCGCAGCCTCCGCGCGCAAGGCGCCGCAAACAGATTAAAGTCCTCAGGACCGTGGGTCCGCGCCGGTGGATGCCGCGCTCCTGAGGACTTTGACATGGCCGCGCCTTGCCGATGCCCGTCTTTCTCCGCGGTTAAGCAGCCCTGCCGCTTTGATTTATTGAACGAAAAGGGACACCGCGCAGTAAACAAGCAGCAGGGCCATCACCGTGTTGACCGCCCTTGCGTGCTTGGAGAACAAAACCCGGAAGGCTGAGCCGAAAGCGGACCAGCAAAGGGTGAAAACAAAGCCTATAAAGGCCAGCAGCAGGGCAAAGCCGAACAAAGCAGGGCCCTGCCCTGCGTAAAAGGGCAGAATGTAGGCCTCCATGGAGACAATGCAGTAAATATAAATCTTTGGGTTGATGAACTGCAGCAGAGCGCCGGAGACAAAGCCGCTGTGATGATGCTTTTCTTCAATACTGCCCGAGGACGTAAAGGTCTCCCACGCCAGATACAGCATGTACGCCGCGCCGATTATCAGCATCGGCAGGCGTATTTTGGGAATCAGCGCCGAGAGCAGCCCGCAAAAAAGCGTGCAGAGGCACATAACAGCCGAAAAGCCCGCCCATATGCCGAGGTTGAACGGCAGCGCGGCACGAAAGCCCAGACGGCTGCCGTTTGACATGGACATGATATTGTTCGGACCCGGGGTAACCGCCGTGACGGCAGCGTAAATCAAAAACGAAAGCCAGTTGAACATAATTGACATCCTCCCGCATTTCTGCTATAATATTGATATAATAATACAATATGCTGTATTCTTGCATATTGTACTATTAGTTTTATATATTGTCAAGAGGAAAAGTACAATGGATGTCACAAACGCGCTCGCGCTCAATGTAAAGCGCATACGCGAGAGCAAAAAGCTGACGCTCGACGCTGCGGCCGCGGCGACGGGGGTCTCGCGCAGCATGCTCGCGCAGCTTGAGAAGGGCGAGGTAAATCCGACAGTTTCCGTACTGTGGAAAATAGCCAACGGCTACAAGGTTTCGTTCACCTCTCTGCTGGAGACAGAGGGGGAGCGGGTGTCGCTGGTCCGCGCGGGGGACACGGCTCCGCTTTCCGAGGACGGCGGGCGGTATCTGAACTATCCGGTGTTCGGCTTTGACGAGAAAAGGCTGTTTGAGACCTACCGTATTGTAATCGAGCCCGGCGGCTCGCTCTCGGCCCGTGGACATCTGAGGGGCTCGGAGGAGTACATCACCGTCTTTGCCGGAGAGGTGGAAATCACGGCCGCGGACGAGAGCTTCATGCTGGCGGAGGGAGATTCGATACGCTTCCGCGCGGACTCGCCGCATTCCTACAAAAACACCGGCAGCACGCGCGCGCAGCTCAGCATGCTTATCTATTACGGAGCATAGAGCGCAAAAAAGCGGCCCTTTTCAGGGCCGCTTTTCAAATTGCGCGGGTTGTTCAGAAAAGCTCCCGCTCGCTCACGCACTCGTTTTTCAGCTTGCCGACCAGAAACTGCAGCGCGTCTATCACGTGGGGGCGGATGTCGCCGCCTATGAGCACGCGCATGATGTCGTCGCCTAATTTAAGCTCGCCGTCGGCAAGCCAGACGCGGACAAAGTAAATGCCGTCCATCGCCAGCGCCTCGTCCACGGCGCGGCGCATTTTCTCCGCGTCATGGGAAAACAGCATTCCGCGCACGCTCGCGGCGCTCTCGTCGCCCTCGCGCACCCTGGCGCGGGCGCTCTGCCGCACCGTGCCGCAGTGAGTCAGGT